>JAQUAC010000250.1 GCA_028687415.1 Acidocella sp.
GTTGGCGCGTTCGTCGGCGCGGGTTTCCATCCAGCCCATGGAGGCGTGGTGCCCGGCGGCGAGAAAATCGCGCAGATTTTGGCGGCGCTCCGGCGGCAGGGTGGCGGCACAGAAACCAATGGCGTCGAAGCCGAGGGCCTCGGCCTTGGCGGCGATTTGGCGTTTTAGGTCAGCCCCGGCCACGGTAGGGGGGGACGTCCTGGCTGGGAATCCAGGCGTTTTCGGGCGGGGTGCCGGTCTGCCAGAAGACATCGATGGGGATGCCGCCACGCGGGTACCAATACGCGCCGATGCGCAGCCATTTAGGCGCCAGCAGCTCGATCAGCCGATCCGCGATCATCAGCGTGCAGGCTTCATGGAAGCCGCCATGGTTGCGGAAGGAGTGGAAGAACAGTTTCAGCGACTTGCTTTCCACCAGCCATTCATCGGGGATGTAGTCGATGACGATATGCGCGAAATCCGGCTGGCCAGTGAGTGGGCAGAGGGAGGTAAATTCCGGGCAGACGAAGCGCACGACTACATTTTTGCCGCCGGTTCTGGCGGGCACGCGCTCCAGCACCGCTTCTTCCGGGCTTTGCGGGGCGGCGGTTTTCTGGCCGAGCTGTTGCAGCCCGGTGTAGCGGTCATCCGTCATTTTCGGTTCCCCTGGTCCAGCCCGCGCGCGTTGTATCGCAATACTCGGTGTAATTTCCAGCGAGAATTGCGGTGCGGGCGCCTTGCATGAGCGTTTGGTAATAGGTGAGGTTGTGGGTGGTGAGCAGCATTGGCCCCAGCATTTCCTCGCAGCGGAAGAGATGGTGCAGGTAGGCGCGGGTGTGCCGGGTGCAGCACAGGCAGGGGCAGCTCTCGTCCAAAGGCCTTGTGTCGTCTTGGAACTTTGCGTTGCGCAGGTTGAAGATGCCGTGCGAGGTGAAGCCGCGCGCGGTGCGCCCGGCGCGGGTGGGCATCACGCAGTCGAACATGTCCACCCCGCGCGCCACCGCGCCGAGAAGGTCGTCCGGTGTGCCGACGCCCATGAGGTAGCGCGGCTTGTTCTGGGGAAGCATTGGCGTGGTGTAGTCCAGCACCGAGAACATCATCTCCTGGCCTTCACCCACGGCGAGGCCGCCGATGGCGTAGCCCTCGAAATCCAATGCCGCCAGGGCGTCGGCGGATTCGCGGCGTAGGTCTTGGTAGGTGGAGCCTTGCACGATGCCGAATTGGCCGTAGCCCTCGCGCGGGATGAAAGCGTCACGCGAGCGCTTTGCCCAGCGGGTGGAGAGGCGCATGGATTCCGCTGCCTCGGCATGCGTGGCGGGGAATTTCGTGCATTCGTCGAGCACCATGGTGATGGTGGAATCCAGAAGATGCTGGATTTCCATGGAGCGTTCAGGGGTGAGGTGGTAGGGCGCGCCGTCGATATGCGAGCGGAAGGTGACGCCGCTTTCATCGAGTTTGCGCAGTTTGGCGAGCGACATGACCTGGAAGCCGCCGCTATCGGTGAGGATTGGGCCTGGCCAGTCCATCATCTTATGCAAGCCGCCGAGCCTGGCCACGCGCTCCGCGCCCGGGCGCAGCATGAGGTGATAGGTGTTGCCAAGCACGATTTTGGCGCCGGTGGCGCGCACGGAATCGGCGGTCATGGCTTTTACCGTGCCCGCCGTGCCCACGGCCATGAAGGTGGGGGTTGGCACGTCGCCATGGGCTGTGTGCAGCGTGCCGGCGCGGGCGGGGCCGTCCGTGGCCAGCAGGTCAAATGAAAACTTCATGCGCGCTCCAGCAGACAGGCATCGCCATAGGAATAGAAACGGTATTTCGCGGCAATGGCGTGGGCATACGCCTCCCGGATGCGTTGAGTACCGGCGAACGCCGAAACCAGCATTAGCAGCGTGGATTGCGGCAAATGGAAATTAGTGACCAGCAGATCGGCAACCTTAAAGCGGTAGCCGGGGAGGATGAAGATGTCCGTCTCGCTGTTGAACGGGTGGACGGTGCCGGTTTCATCCGCGGCCGACTCGATCAGCCGCAGTGCCGTGGTGCCGACGGGGATGATGCGCCCGCCAGCCGCGCGGGTGGCGTTGATCTTCGCGGCTGTTTCCGCCGTGACGAAACCGCGCTCGGCATGCATTTTGTGCTGCGTCACATCCTCCACACGCACGGGCAGGAAGGTGCCGGCGCCCACATGCAAGGTTACGCGGGTGGTTTCCACGCCGCGCGCCGCCAGAGCGGCCAGCAATTCCGGCGTGAAATGCAGCCCCGCCGTGGGGGCGGCGACCGCACCCTCATGCGCCGCGAACATGGTCTGGTAGTCGGAGGCATCCTGCGCCGTCAGCCCCTCGGGCCGGGCGATGTAGGGGGGCAATGCCAGCGCGCCGGTGCGGGCCAGGGCGGTATAAAAATCATCGGCCGTGAACCGCAGGAAGGCAGCGCCGCCTTCGAGAACTTGCAGAACCTCGGCGGAGAATTCCGGGTCGATGGCCAACGTGTCGCCCATGTGCACGCGCTTGGCGTTGCGCAGCAGCACACGCCAGGAGCCGTCATCAAGCCTCCGGTCCAGCGTGATGCCAATTTTGGCGGCGCCGCGCATGGCGGTGAGCTGTGCCGGAATCACCTTGGTATCGTTCACCACCAGCAGATCGCCGGGGCGCAGCAGGCTGGGCAGGTCGCGCATGGTGTAATCATGCAGCCCGTCCGTTGCCACATGCAGCAGCCGCGCTGCATCCCGTGGTCGGGCAGGCGTCACGCCGATGCGCTCGGGTGGCAGGTCGTAATCGAAATCAGATAATTTCACGGGTTATGCGCCAAGGGGATGCTGTCTTTCGGGCCCCCGGTTCCAAGGGCCAGCCCTTGAAGCGCGCTCATTCGGGATGTCTGGAGATGCTCAAGGTTCCGCCTTGAGCGGGGGGTCCAAGGGGACTGCGTCCCCTTGGCGCACATACCCATGGAATTATGCCCCCAGATATGAGGCGAGTTCGATGAGATTGCCGTCCGGGTCGCGGCAATAGACCGACATGATGTCGCCCAGCGCCCCGATGCGCGAGACGGGTCCGCGCTCAATGGAGACGCCGCAGGCATGGAGCTGGGCGATGACGTCCTCGGGCCGCACGGCGACGACGAAGCAGAGATCGAGCGTACCGGGTTTGGCCTCCTGCGCGTGGGGGATCACTTCGTGACCGATCTCGTGCAGGTTAAGCTTCTGGGCGCCGAAGCGCAGAGCCGTGCGGTTTTTGCCGCCGTACTCCTCGCGCTCCATACCCAGCACACGTTGATACCAGCCTGCCGTGACGTTCATGTCACGGCAGGTCATGACCACATGGTCGATACGATCGACGGTGAATTTCATGGGGTTAAGCGAGATCCGCGAAGAAATCGTTGCCCTTGTCATCCACCACGATGAAGGCGGGGAAGTCCTTCACCTCGATCTTCCAGACGGCTTCCATGCCGAGTTCGGGGTATTCCAGAACCTCGACCTTCTTGATGTTGTTCTGCGCAAGCACGGCGGCGGGACCGCCGATGGAGCCGAGGTAGAAGCCGCCATGCTTGTGGCAGGCGTCTCGCACGGCCTTGCTGCGGTTGCCCTTGGCCAGCATGACGAGCGAACCGCCAGCGGCCTGGAACTGCTCGACATACGAATCCATGCGCCCGGCTGTGGTGGGGCCGAAGCTGCCGGTGGGCAGGCCTTCCGGGGTTTTGGCCGGGCCGGCGTAGTATACCGGGTGGTTCTTGATGTAGTCGGGCAGCCCCAGGCCGGCATCGAGCCGTTCCTTCAGCTTGGCGTGGGCGATGTCGCGCGCCACGACAATGGTACCGGTGAGCGCCACGCGGGTCTTGATCGGATGCTTGGAGAGTTCCGCCAGGATGTCCTTCATCGGCCGGTTCAGGTCGATGGCCACGACATCGCCGCCGAGATGTTCATCGGTGATCTCGGGCAGGTACTTTGCCGGTTCGGTCTCAAGTTGCTCCAGGAACACGCCGTCTTTGGTGATCTTGGCCTTGATCTGGCGGTCGGCAGAGCAGGACACGCCGATGCCGATGGGCAGGGAAGCGCCGTGGCGCGGCAGGCGGATGACGCGGACGTCGTGGCAGAAATACTTGCCGCCGAACTGGGCGCCGACGCCCAGCGACTGCGTCATCTTCAGGATCTCCTGCTCCATGGCGAGGTCGCGGAAG
>JAQUAC010000251.1 GCA_028687415.1 Acidocella sp.
AGTTGCGTTCGGCTGATTTTATCGTCCCCGGCGTTATCGTGCTGGTTATGTCCATGACCGGCACGCTGCTCACAGCGCTCATTGTCGCGCGCGAGTGGGAGCGCGGCACGATGGAGTCCATGCTCGCCTCGCCCGCCAGCATGGCGGAGCTGGTGGGCGCCAAGCTTGGCACGTATTTCGTGCTCAGCATGGGCAGCATGGCCATGTCCGTGCTCATCACGGTGTTCGTGTTTGGCGTGCCGCTGCGTGGCAGTTTGTTCTCGTTGTTCTTCACCGCGGCCTTGTTTCTTATCTTCGCGCTGGCGCAGGGGCTGTTCATCTCCACCCTGGCGCGTAACCAGTTCGTCGCGGCGCAGGTGGCGTTCCTCACCACCATGATGCCCGCGTTAATGCTCTCCGGCATGCTGTTCGATATCGCCTCCATGCCGCATTGGCTGCAAATCGTCACCTACGCCATTCCGGCGCGCTATTTTGTCAGCGCCCTGCAGACCATCTTCCTCGCGGGCGATATCTGGTCCGTGCTGCTGCCCGACCTCGCCGGGCTGGCCATCAGCGCCGCCATCACCGTCGCCGCCACGCTCGCCGTTACCCACCGCAGGCTGGACTGACCCATGCTGCTCCGCATCCTCGCGCTCATCATTAAGGAACTCACCTCGCTCTGGAGCGACAAGAAAACCCGCTACGTGCTGCTGATCCCGCCGCTGATCCAGGTCGTCATCTTCGCCAATGCCGCTAATTACGATGTGCGGGAGGTGCCAATCTCCGTATGGAACGAGGATATCGGCGCCCAGGCTAACGAGTATATACGCGGCTTCACCTACTCCCCCGCCTTTGCCTCCGCGCCGGACGTGCGGAGCCCGGAACAGGCGCGGGAAGTGCTGGAATCGAAAACCGCCGCCGCCGTGCTGCATATTCCGCAGCGCTTCTCGGCGGACGTGCTGGCCGGGCGGCCCACCCATGTGCAGATGCTCATAGACGCGCGCCGCTCCAACACCGCGCTTATGGTCGGCGATTATGCCGCCGAGATCTCGCAGGATTACGCCGCGCGCATTGGCGGCAAGTTGGCCCAGCCGGTGGATATCGAGATCACCGACCTGCTCAACCCCACGCTGGATAGCCAGTGGTTCATCCTGCCCGGTCTCGTCGTTGTGCTGTCGCTCATCATGACCATGCTGGTCAGCGCGCTCTCCTTGGCGCGGGAGCGGGAGCTTGGCACGTTCGAGCAGATGCTCGTGACCCCGCTGCGCCCGGCCGAGATCATGTTCGGCAAGGCGGTTCCGGCGCTTATCGTCGGGCTGTTCGAGGCGAATATCGTCTTCGTGGCGGCGCTGCTGATGTTTGGCGTGCCGTTCAAGGGCAACCTGCTGGTGCTGGAAATCTGCCTGCTGCTGTTCAGCCTGGCGGGGGTCGGCATCGGCCTTGCCATCTCGGCCGTTACGAAGACGCAGCAGCAGGCCATTCTTGGCGTATTCGTGTTCGTTTCTCCGGCGCTGGTCATTTCCGGCTATGCCAACCCCATCGAGAACATGCCGACACTGATGCAATGGGTCAGTCTGCTGAACCCGGTGCGCTACATGCTGGTCATCGCGCGCGGCCTGTTTCTGGAAAACCTTCCGGCCAGCGTCGTGATCAGCCAATCCTGGCCCATGCTGATTACTGCCGTGGTGCTGCTGGCCGCCGCCACGTTCATGGTGCGCCGTTCTGTGGCATAATAAAGGGGTGGGGCTTGCGGTTGACCCAGGTCAAGGACAATAAATCGCCCCAGGACGACAAAAAATAAGGTGCGGCACCCGCCGTGCGAAGAATGGATCATTTCGTCAGCAGCGAGGGAAGCCTATGAGCGAGCAAGTTCTCATCGTCGGAGCCGGGCCTGTGGGGCTGACAATGGCCACCGAGCTGCGGCGCTACGGCGTGCCGGTGCGCATCATCGAGAAAACCACCCAGCGCACGGACCAGTCGCGCGCCTTGTTCCTGTGGAGCCGCACGCTGGAGCTGCTGGACCGGCTGGGGGCGGGGGAAGCGCTCGTCGCCGCCGGGCGGAAGGTGGAGGCGGTGAACATCCTCTCTGGCTCCAAGCGCATCGGCCGGGTGGATTTCGCGGATATCGAAAGCGCCCATCCCTACGCGCTCATGCTCCCCCAGGCGGAGACGGAGCGCGTGCTGGAAGAGAACCTCGCCGCGCATGGCGTGAAAGTGGAGCGCGGCACTGAGCTGGTGACCTTCACCAACGGCGATAACGCCGTTTCCGCCACGCTGCGCCGGGCGGACGGCACGGAGGAAACGCTGACCGCGCCCTGGCTCATAGGCTGCGACGGCGGCGGCAGCTTCGTGCGTAAAACATTGGGCCTCTCCTCCACCGGCCCGGCCCAGCAGAGCGACTGGCTGATCGCCGACGTGCATCTGGCCGGGTTCGATTTCCCGCCCACCGAGCTGGCCTCCTTTTGGCATGAGGACGGCTTCCTCGCCATCTTCACGCTTGCTCCCGGGCGCCACCGCGTCATCGCGGATCTGCGCCATGCCCAGGGTGTCGCCCCGCTGGAGGCCGATCTCGATCTGGTGCAGTACATCCTGCACAAACGCGGGCCGGGCGGGGTTATCGCCTCGGCGCCGAGCTGGCTCTCAACCTTCCGTATCCATGAGCGCAACGTGACGAATTACCGCGCCGGGCGGGTGTTTCTGGCGGGCGATGCCGCGCATGTGCACAACCCGGTGGGCGCGCAGGGCATGAACATGGGCATTCACGATGCGGTGAATCTGGCCTGGAAGCTCGCTCTGGTGCGCCAGGGCGTGGCCAATGCGGAGGCGCTGCTGGAAAGTTATAACGTCGAGCGCCATGCCGTGGCCGAGCATCTGGTGGCCGAGATCGGCCGCGCCTCGGCGATTTCGCTCATCAAGATCCCCAGCGCGCAATTTGCGCGCAACCTGCTGGGCAATATTTTCTTCGGCCTGGCGCCGGCCCGCCGCGCCGTGGCGGAGACGCTTTCTGAGGTCTCGCTCGGCTACCGTGACAGCCCGCTCAACGCCGAGGAGGACCATGCTCTGCCGGGGCCAGGGCCGGGCGAGCGCCTGCCGCCGCAGCCGGGGCAGCCGCCGCTGGGCATGGGGGATTCGCCGCGCTTCGCGCTGTTCGGCGCGCCGGGGCCGGGCGTGGACGCGCTGCAGGTGAAATATGCCGGGCTGCTGGAGCCGGACCTGCGTCCGCCTGTCAGCCCGCGTTGCCTCTGGCTTGTGCGGCCGGACGGCTATGTGGCGGCGGAGGTGCTGGAGGAGGATGTCCACCAGCTTGACGATTACCTGTACCGCTATATCGGGGGGGATGCGACTACCGCCGCTTCGCTGTAGCGGCCTATTCCGCCGTGCCTGCGAAGTGCTTGAGCTGCTCCACGAACCACCGCCCAGCCGGGCCGGGAGGCTGCTCGGCGCGGTAGGTGGCGGACATTGGCATCGGCTCGCGCCCTGGCGCGTCCAGCAAATACAGTTCGCGTAAAGTTCCCTCGGCCAAGTCGCGCGCCACCATCTCCAGCGGCATGCCGCCCCAACCCAGCCCGGCCAGCAGAAAGGCATGTTTGGCGCCTAAGTCAGCCAGCCGCCAGTTGCGCGGGGACATCACGCGGAATTCCCTGCCCTTGGAGAGGTTCGTGCGGTCTGTCAGCACCAGCTGCACGTGCTGCGCCAGATCACACTCGGTGAGGCCGCCCTCAACCTGCCCCAGCGGGTGCGAGGGCGCGGCCACGAAGACGATCTCCACCCCCAGCAGCCGCTCCGTCACCAGCGTTGGCGCGCTCAGCGGCAGTGTGCCGACGATGCCGATCTGGCACTGCCCGTCCAGCACCGATTGCGCCACGCCGCCCAGCGCCTCCACGTAGAGCCGCAGCGGGGTGGCGGGGAATTTCCCGCTAAAAGCGGCGGCGGCGCGGGTGAGCACGCTCATCGGGAACATCACGTCCACCGCCACGGCCAACTCCGGCTCCACCCCCGCTGCCATGCCGCGTGCCCGCGCCTTCAGCGCCGCCACGGTGCCGGTCACGGCCCGCGCATCCGCCAGCAGCAGCGTGCCTGCCTCGGTCAGCACCGGGTAGCGCCCCTCGCGCGTGAACAGCGCCACGCCAAGCTGCGCCTCCAGATTTGCCACGGTCTGG
>JAQUAC010000252.1 GCA_028687415.1 Acidocella sp.
TCCGTCACCTTGTGGCCGTCAGTGTACATGTTGATGTCCAGGCGCGGGCCGGGATTGGTCTTCTTGGCGATGCCATCAAGCCCGGCGGCAAGGATGCCGGCCTGCAGCAGATACGGGTTGGCGGCGCCGTCAGCCAGGCGCATCTCGAACCGGCCCGGCTCGGGGATGCGGACCATGTGCGTGCGGTTATTGCCTGAATACGTCACCGTATTCGGCGCCCAGGTGGCGCCCGAGGTGGTGCGCGGCGCGTTGATGCGCTTGTAGCTGTTCACCGTCGGGTTCAGCAGCGCCGCCAGCGCATCGGCATGTTCAATGGCGCCGCCAATGAAGTTGTAGCCGAGCTGGGAGACGCCCAGCTCACCAGCCTCGTCCTCGAACAGGTTTTTGTCACCATCCCACAGCGACACGTGAGAGTGGCAGCCGGAACCGGTCAGCCCCAGGAAGGGCTTGGGCATGAAGGTCGCGCGCAGGCCATGCTTCTCGGCGATCGACTTCGCCATGAACTTGAAGAACACGTGGCGGTCGGCGGTGAGGAGCGCGTCGTCATAGTTCCAGTTCATCTCGAACTGGCCGTTGGCGTCCTCATGGTCGTTCTGATACGCGCCCCAGCCAAGCGCCAGCATCGCGTCACAGATTTCGGTGATGACATCGTAACGGCGCAGCAGCGCACCGGCGTCGTAACAGGGCTTGGTGGCGGTATCCAGCGTGTCGGCAATCGCGGTACCATCAGCATTGGTCAGGAAGAATTCGCATTCCACGCCGCTCTTCATCTGCACGCCCATGGCCTTCGCCTGAGCGATGACGTGTTGCAATACGTTACGCGGCCCCTGCTCCACCTTCTCGCCCGACATGTAGATGTCCGAGGCCAGCCAGCCCACATCCTTCTTCCACGGCAGCGGCGTCAGCGTGGCCGGGTCCGGCCGGGCGAACATGTCAGGGTCCGCCGGGGAGAGGTCCAGCCAGGTGGCAAAGCCCGCGAACCCGGCACCGTTTTTCTGCATGCCCGCAATGGCCGAGGCCGGCACCAGCTTGGCGCGCTGGCTACCAAAAAGGTCAGTGTACGAAATAAGAAAATACTTCAGGCCAAGCTCCTTGGCCTTCTCCGCAAGATCGATCGTCATGACTTCAAATCCCCGTTGTCTTGCCAGGTATCCAGCTCGTGCCCGCCAGCGGTACCTGCGCCATCGCCGCCGCCTCCAGCGTCAACGCCACCAAATCTTCCGGTTCCAAATTATGCAGATGGCTCTTGCCGCAAGCACGGGCCAGGGTCTGCGCCTCGAGCGTCAGCACGCTCAGGTAATTGGCCAAGCGGCGCCCGGCCAGAACCGGGTCCAGACGTGCCGCGAGGGCGGGGTCCTGCGTGGTGATGCCAGCAGGGTCGCGGCCCTCGTGCCAATCGTCATAGGCGCCAGCGGTGGTGCCGAGTTTCTTGTATTCCGCTTCAAACTCCGGCGAGTTGTCGCCAAGTGCTATGAGCGCGGCGGTGCCGATGGCCACCGCATCGGCGCCAAGCGCCATGGCCTTGGCCACGTCCGCCCCGGTGCGGATGCCGCCGGAGACAATCAGCTGCACCTTGCGGTGCATACCCAGATCCTGCAACGCCTGCACGGCCGGGCGGATGGCAGAGATGATGGGAATACCTACATGTTCGATGAACACTTCCTGCGTGGCGGCGGTGCCGCCCTGCATGCCGTCCAGCACCACCACATCCGCACCGGCCTTCACCGCCAAGGCGATATCGTAATAAGGGCGGCTGGCGCCGACCTTCACGTAGATCGGCTTCTCCCAATTTGTCAGCTCGCGCAGCTCAAGAATCTTGATCTCAAGATCGTCAGGGCCGGTCCAATCCGGATGCCGGCAGGCGGAGCGCTGGTCGATGCCTTTTGGCAGATTGCGCATCTGCGCCACGCGGTCGGAAATTTTCTGTCCCAGCAGCATGCCCCCACCGCCGGGCTTCGCACCCTGGCCGATCACGATCTCAATCGCATCCGCCTTGCGCAGATCAGTGAGATTCATGCCGTAGCGCGACGGCAGATACTGATACACCAGCGTCTGCGACTGCCCGCGCTCCTCCGGCGTCATGCCGCCATCGCCGGTGGTGGTCGAGGTGCCCGCCAGCGTCGCGCCGCGACCCAATGCTTCCTTGGCGTTGCCAGACAGCGCACCGAAGGACATACCAGCAATGGTCACGGGAATCTTCAAATGAATTGGCTTCTTGGCGAAGCGTGTGCCCAGCACCACGTCCGTCGCGCATTTCTCGCGGTAGCCCTCAAGCGGGTAGCGCGACATGGAGGCGCCCAGGAACAGCAGATCATCAAAATGCGGCAGCTTGCGCTTGGTGCCGCCGCCACGGATATCGTAAATGCCGGTGGCGGCGGCGCGCTGGATCTCGGCCACGGTCTGCGGGTCGAAGGTCGCGGAAAAGCGCGGCGGGGTCTGCGGAATATGCGGCAGGTGGGAGTTGGTCATCTCAATAGGCCCCTGCGTTATCAACGTGGAAATTATAGAGCTTGCGGGCGGAGCCGTAGCGGGTGAACTCATCCGGGTTCGCGTCGCTGCCGGCCTTGGCCAGCAGCCCGGCGAGAATCGCCTTGTCCTCATCCGTCATCGGCTTCACTTCGCAATCGGCTCCTAGGCTGGCGACCTTGCCTTTGACAAAGAGCCTGGCCTCGTAAAGCGAATCACCAAGCGCGTCGCCGGCATCGCCGCAGACCACCAGATTGCCGGACTGCGCCATGAACGCGCTCATATGCCCGACATTGCCCTTCACCACGATATCGACACCCTTCATCGAGATGCCGCAACGGGCGGAGGCGTTACCCTCAATGATCAGCAGCCCGCCATGCGCCGTGGCGCCGGCGGACTGGCTGGCATCGCCCAGCACGTGCACGCTGCCGGACATCATGTTCTCCGCCAGACCGGTGCCGGCATTGCCGGTAATGGTGATGGTGGCGCCGTCATTCATACCGCAAGCATAATATCCAGCATGGCCGTCAATGGTCACGCTCACCGGGGCGGTTACGCCCACCGCCAGCGCATGCGCGCCGCGCGGATTGGTGATTGTCCAGGCCGTCTGGTTGGTTTTGGCATCCAGCCCCTGCAAGGTGCTGTTCAAATCCCGCAGGGATCCGGCGGAGAGGTCGAAATACACGGTATCTTCCGTGGCTTTATGCAAGGCGGTGTTCATGCCGCGCGCTCCCAGAAATAAACTTTTGCAGGCTCCGGCTCAAAGAGATGGGCCTTGGAGATGCCCGGCAGATCCGCCAGCGCGCGGTATTCCGAGCCGAAGGCGACATAGTCTTCCGTCTCTGCCATCACCGCCGGCTTGCAGGCCACCGGGTCGCGCAGCACGCCGAAGCCGTTCTCGGTGCCGACAACAAAGGTGTAAAACCCGTCCAGCGCATCCAGCGCCGCGGTCAGCGCTTCGTCGAGTTTGGCGCCTTCGCGCAATTTCCAGGAAAGATAGCCAGCGGCCACTTCCGTGTCGTTCTGCGTCTCGAAGGTGATGCCTTCGTGCATCAACACCCGGCGCATGCCGTTATGGTTCGAGAGCGAACCGTTATGCACCAGGCACTGGTCCGCGCCGGTGGAGAACGGATGCGCGCCTTGCGTCGTCACCGCCGACTCCGTCGCCATGCGCGTATGCGCAATGGCGTGGCTGCCAGACATCCCCGCCAGGCCGAAGCGCTTGGCAACATCCTCGGGCAGGCCAACGCCTTTATAAAGCTCCATGCGCTCACCGAAGGACACAATCGCCACTTCCGGGCGCTGCGCCAGCGTTGCGCGCACATGCGCCTCCCGGGTCGCCGGCACACTCAGCACCGCATGGTCGCCATGCTGCGTGCAGCCCGCCTCCAGCAGCGCCGCCAGCGCCAGAAAATCATATCCCGCAGGCGCGCGCAGCGTGAATTTCACCTGCCCAGCCGCGCCAGCCCCATAAACCGCAAAACCCGCCGAGTCAGGGCCACGCTCAGTCAGCACACCCAGCATCCCAGCCGTCAGCGCCCCAAGCTCAGGCTCCAGCGCCCGGTTCTTTAAAAATAATCCGGCGATGCCACACATGCTCTCGTACTCCCCTCTTGCCGTGCAACAAGCCTAAACAAACCACATACATACGTCAACCT
>JAQUAC010000015.1 GCA_028687415.1 Acidocella sp.
CGACGGCGCGCATGGTCGAGATATTTTTCCAAGGCAATCGCGTTGCCGTGCATGAGCGCCGCCATGCCGGCCCGCGCCATGGCACCGACCCGGCGCATATGCCGAGCGCGCACCGGCGTTATGCCGAATGGACGCCCGAGCGCTTCCGCCGCTGGGGCGCTTCGGTCGGGCCCAACACCGAGGGGCTGATGATCGCCGTTCTGGCCAGCCGCCCGCACCCGGAGCAGGGGTTCCGGACATGCCTTGGCATCCTGCGGTTGTTCAAGGAGTTGGACAAAACCCGCGCCGAGGCGGTGGCGGCACGTGCCGTCACGCACCGCGCCTTCACCGACAAGAGTATCGCCTCGATCATCGCCAGCAAACTCGACCAAACGCCCAGTCCGCCAGAGGAGGCGCAGGCCGTGCTGACCCACGGCAATCTGCGCGGCGCCGGATATTTCCATTGAATTTGCCCCCCTCATTAACACTGAAAGGACCTCGCATGCTCACCCACCCCACACTCGATCTGCTGCACAGGCTCGGCCTGCATGGCATGGCCAAAAGCTTCAAGGAGCTCGACGCCAGGCCGGAGGTGACCGGCCTCGCCCATGCCGAATGGCTGGCCCTGTTGCTGGAGCAGGAAGCCACATTACGCCAGCAGAAGCGCTTCGAAAGCCGCGCCCGGGCCGCCAAACTGCGCCAATCTGCCAGCATCGAGGATGTCGATTACCGCGCGCCGCGCGTGCTCGACCGGGCATTGTTCAGCAAACTCGCCGGCTGCGACTGGATACGTGCCCGGCACAATCTGCTGATCACCGGGCCATGTGGTGTCGGCAAAAGCTGGCTCGCCTGCGCGCTGGGGCAGAAAGCATGCCGCGAGGATCTCTCAACCGCTTACCACCGCGTACCAAGACTGTTCGCCGCCCTGGCGCTGGCGCGCGCCGATGGCCGCCACGCCAGAATGCTGCGCCAGATCGCCCGGCTCGACCTGTTGATCCTGGACGATTGGGGGCCGGAGACACTGAACCAGGACCAGCGCCGCGACCTGCTCGAAATCATCGATGACCGCCATGAAATGCGCTCCGTCATCATCACCAGCCAGGTACCGGTCGAGCGCTGGTACGAAATCATCGGCGATCCAACCATCGCCGACGCCATCCTCGACCGCCTCGTCCACAATGCCTACCGCATCGAACTGACCGGCGAGAGCCTGCGCAAAAAGCGCGATCAGGCTACCGCTACCGCCTGAACTTGACCCCAAACAAGGACCCGATAATCATTCAACCAGACCCAAACGAAGACGTTCAGGTGGCCGACATCAAATCGGAACGCTGGCCGGCTTCAATTCGGAATCAGTGGCCGGATTCAAGTTGGAATGCATGGCCGGCTTCGTCGGAATCCGCAGACAAGTAAAAGCAAGACGCAAGTTTCCATTGGGCTGTTAGGCACTGGCCTAGCCGCGTCCTGCGGCCCTGCAGGGCCGCCATTCTAAAACTGAAATCGCAGAGCGATTTACCGCATCTGACTCTGTTCCTTGGCCATCATCGCCGTTTTGAGTCGGGACAGAGCGTCTGAGAGGCCGTCTTTTGGCTGTGTTGGGTCTATAGAAAGAGATGAAAAATCTTGAGTCTGGGTTCTAGGGGGATTTTCCGACTTAGCAGATGAAGCAAAGGAAACAGCGCTGGCCGCCTGCCCTTCCCGGCTCTGTCCTGCCCCCATAACCCCCTCACCTCTTGCTTGCGGCGCAGAGGCACACGGCAAGGGATCACGGAAAATGTACGCGTTGCTGGTGCGGATCAGCCGCGAGCGCAGCGCCATTTTGCCAAACAGATCCAGCTCGCGGAACTGTACCCGGATCAGCCGGTTAACCCAGGTCAGGATCTCCGCCGCTTCCAGCGCCCGGATCGCTTCATAAACCGTGTCCCGGCAGCACTGCGCGCGTTTGGCGATGGTCTCGTAGCTCGGGAAGCATCGACCGTCCCGGCTATTATGGAAGCCCCACAGCAGCGCCTCCAGCACCTCCAGCGTCGCCCGTGTCAGCGGGCCCCGGTGCTGGCCCGGCCGCTTATGCCGCGCCGACCAGGCCCGCGCGTAAACCATGATCCGCGCCTTCGCGTTCCGGTCCAGGGGTTGCCCCCCGCCATGCCCGAAAACCTTTTCACGCCGCCGGAAACCACCCGGTAATGTAGCGATTGTCGTCATAAATGCTCCGTCAGGTTGCAACGCAACCCGCCCGAAGCGGCTGGAAATCGGCACAAGCCCACCCATGGCAAGAATCCTCTTGCAAAAGACGGAAAGGTGGGAGAAAATCTGTTTACCAGACAATGCTTTCTCCGGCCCCTGCCGGTATGCACAGCCCGCCTCTCAGGCGGGTTTTGCTATTTCTGGGCTATGAATCTCCAAGCCAGAAGGTTGATCCCACACGGCAGCGCCCATCGCCGCCATGCCCCAAAGACGACAACGCGAATCGCGCGCCGCCCCTGGTAAGGCGCATTCCGTAGCAGCTAAATCCGAATGTCCAGAAATTTCAGACTAATGACAGACAAAACCCGGCTTTCATCGCTTTTCTTCGTCAGCGGCTTATCTGGTTTTCGTGCTTTCTGTTTTTTAGCTACGCGTCTTTTCGTACTCATCGAAAGCAAGCCGCAATAGCTCGTTCAGTTTCAGGTCATGCGCGGCCGCGAACATGCGGAACCGGCGGCGCAGCTCCGCCGTCACTCTGAAATTGAGGGGTACGTTATTAGCCTCCATGTCCGCACCCGCTCCAGATGGCTCGGGCGAGCGCGGTGGCATATCTGCAACCGGCGCGGCACTACCCTTTGTCGCCACAAGCCCGGTGAGGTCGATGGGCTTCTTCGCCGCCATCATATCGTCTCCTTCTTTCTATTTATCGTCTTTTCGTTTAAGCGTGCTTGCACGAAAGCACATAATTCTTTGATTTCCTGCGCGCTTCGACTCTTCGGGTCCGCTTCCTGCACCGTCCGTCCGTCAACCATGCTCGCCGCGTAGTCCACCCGATCATGCACAATGGCCGGAGCGACCGGCCCGTGAGCGGAGAGCGCCGCCACCGCATGCACTGTAAGCCGCGCCGTGGGCTTGGCCTGGGTGACAGCAAAAGCGAAAGGCTTCCCAGCGTCCTGGGCGATGTCCACGGTACTACCCACAGCCCGAAGGTCGTGCGGACTCGGCCGGGTAGGAATCAGCACCAGGTCCGCCAACTTCACCACGTCGCGGATGGCGGCCGTGATAGCTGGCGGAGTATCAATCACCGCAAGGTTGAACCCGGCGCTGGCCAGCGCATCGAGTTTGGCCGGAAGCTCGTTCAATTTGGCGGAGGCAAGGGCAGGGGTGTCCGCCTCCCGGCTATTCCACCAAGCCGACAGGCTCCCCTGGGGGTCTGTGTCGATCAGAACAACCGGGCCTGCACCGCCGCGCTCCGCCTCAATAGCCAGATGCGCGGCCAACGTGGTTTTACCCGCGCCACCTTTCTGGCTTGCTAGAACCAAAATTTTCATTGCCGCCGCCTCTCGTGTATATATCTACTTTTAAATATAACAAAAAAGCACGCAAGACATAAATCGTTATTCTCCGTAAGAGCGCAAGGCAGAACTACTCTCCAAAGCTTACGCTTGAATAACGCCAAAAAAGTAATTACAATTATGGCATGGTAACAGCGACCCGGTTTGAGTGGGACGAAAACAAAAATCGGGCCAATGTGCGAAAGCATGGGGTCAGCTTTGAGGACGCCAGCCAGGTATTCTCTGATCCTCTGCACCTCACGGTGCATGATCGCATCGAGGGCGGCGAACAGAGATGGCAGACATTCGGGCTGGCAGGTGGTTTTGTTTTAATGATGGTAGCTCATACGACTACTGAAGAGGACGCTGAAGGCAAAATCATTGAGGTCATCCGTATCATTTCGGCCCGGCGCGCCACCCGGAAAGAAAGGCAACGCTATGAAAACGAAGATGGTTAGTTTCACCCCTGAGACGCTCCCCCCCCTGACAAAAGCCCAGCGCGACAATCTTGCCCGGCTGGCGACATTGCCAGATGATCAGATTGACACCAGCGACATCCCGGAATTGACAGATGAACAGCTAAAGCACGCTGTTCGCGGTCGGTTTTACAGGCCCATTAAGCGCCAGATTACTGCGCGGGTGGATGCTGATGTTGTCGAGTGGCTGAAATCCCAAGGGAAGGGGTATCAATCGCGCATCAACGCGATTCTGCGCCGGGAAATGCTCTCTTCGTTAAAGTAATCACCTCTCCGGCCTTGTATGCCGTGTGATGGTGGCCAGCCCCACATTGTAGCTCCTGGCCAACTCCGTCACGGATGCACCATCCGCACGGCGCTGGCGGGCTTCTTCCTGCTGCTGTGGGGTGAGGGCAGGAGGGCGTCCCATGTGCTGCCCCCGCGCCTTGGCGCGGCTCCTGCCTTCGGCTGTGCGGGTGCGGATCAGATCCCGCTCCACGTCCGCCAAGCCACCCAGGACGGCCAGCATAAGCCGCCCGGTGCTGGTGCCGGTATCGGCCCACGGCTCGGCCAGCGACCGGAAAGCCGCCCCCGCGTCGGCAATACGCTTCACGATGTTGAACAGGTCGAAGGTGGAGCGCGCCAGGCGGTCGATCCGCGTCACCACTACCACGTCGCCGGCGGCGAGCTGGCGGAGTAGCTTCTGCAACTCCCGCCGATCAGCCCGCGCGCCCGTCACCTTCTCCCGGTAGACATGCCTGCATCCGGCCGCGCGTAGCTGCTCAAGTTGGGCATCGAGCGTCTGGCCTTGGGTGCTGACACGGGCATAGCCAAGGAAGCGGGGAAGGGACTTACTTTCGGTCATATCTTTCGGAAAGAATAACCCTTTGATTCGGCAGGTTCAAGCATTATTTCCGAAAGTCTTGAGTTTCGATAGCAAGTTATGGAAATGTTAGCGGAGAGAGGATGATCCGTCGCCATTGCTCCAGGTCCGGCGTGCTCCAGAGCAGCGGCGTGATCCAGGCGGTCAAAACACCGCAGAAGATGGCCAGGGTCCAGAACCAACGCTCCCAGCGGCGGAAGCTCGCCGTTACCACCCAGGCGGAGCTACAAAGCAGGGATGTGGCCACCACAGTCCAGGGGGAAGAAATTTGCCAGAACCAGGTCGCCAGCGCGCCCGCCGCCGTCGGCAGGAACAAAGCTGCCAGTCCTGTCGCCGGGCGGCAGCGCTCTGTCTGCTGGGTGAGCAGACGCACGGCAATCACCCAGTTGCGCGGCAGAATCAGCAGACAGATCAGAAACAGCCGCAGGAAGGCCGCAGCTGGATGGCTGCCATAGGCGGTCAGCCAGGGGGATTGCGTGATCAACTGCAGGCCGCCGCCATGCAGCGGCGAGCTCCAGTTCGCCGCCAGCTCCGGCCAGGAGAGTTCAAACAGCGCGCCGCCGATGATCACGGCACTCACCGCGATCAGACTTGGCGCCGCCACGATGATGAACATCGCCACGATGCTGGTGATGTTGCGCCCCTGCCGGAAAGCCGGCGGCAGCAGCAGGGTCAGCGGCATCACAAAGAAGATCGCATTCGGCCAGATCAGGAACAGCAGCGCGACGGTAAGCCCCATCACGATCAGCGATTGCGTGTCGCCGATCGCCTCAAGCCGGTCCAGCGCAATGATGATGCAGCTGGCGGCGATGGCGAAGATCAGAAACGGCGAGCCGCTGGTGGCGAGATAGAGCATCACCGGATGCAGCCCGGTGAGCCCCACCGCCAAAGCCGCCAGCAAGGACGGCCAGCCGCGCTTCACCAGATCATGCGCGATGAAGCCCTGCACGAGGGAGGCGCCGAGAATGGTGGTGACCGACAGCGTGCGCACCGTGCTGCCGGGGATGAGCTTGCACAGCGCGATCAAGAGCTGCGTCATCCATTGTCCGCCGATCTGCGCTTGCAGCCCGCTGCTGTTCCAAAGCTGCTGGATGGCGGGCACCACATAGCCATGACTTTGCAGGCGGTTGCTGGCGAAGGTGAAGAGCAGGGCGGAGAATATGCCCACCGCCAGCCCCGCGCGCCAGCCGCGGCTGATCATCGCCCGCCGGCGCAGGCTGACGACAACGGCCGCGCCGCTGGCATTCATGCCGCCGCCCCGGTGCCGGGCTTGGCATCGGCCCCCATAGTCAGCGCCGCCACCTTCTCGCGCGTCTGCGCGGAGGTGCCGTGCTGGGTCTTCTCCCAATAATGCGGGTTGGTGATCAGCTGGCCCAGCGCCTTATAGGCGGCCACGGAATGCAGCACCCAATAAGCCGGCGCCAGCAGCCCCCACGGCACCAGATTGAACCATTGCCGCTTCGACGCCGCGACAAGGTTGAAATACACATACATCGCGTTGCTGATCAGCAGGTCAAACAGCGCCACCACCAGCACGAAGGGCGGAAACAAGGCCGCTACATGCTGCGGGCCAATGATCAGAGAGACCAAGAAGGTCAGCCACAGAAGCGGGTTGATCAGCGCCGTGAAGGGCGGAAACCCGACGAACATCTGAAACCCGATAAAGCCGATGAAGCCCAGCCGCCGATAAAGCCGCACCGGGCGGCGCATATGCACCAGCCAGGTCTGCATATAGCCTTTGATCCAGCGGCTACGCTGGTTGATCCAGCTTTTCAAAACCCCGTTGGCTTCCTCGAAGGTTGTGGAATTCACCACCGCCACACGGTAGCCCGCCTGGGTCAGGCGCACACCCAGATCCGCATCCTCGGTCACGTTATACGGGTCCCACGCGCCCAGTTCACGCAGCACATCCGTGCGGAAATGGTTGGAGGTGCCGCCAAGCGGAATGGGAATATTCAGCCGGTGCAGCCCGGGCAGCAGATAATCGAACCAATGGCTGTATTCGAGTGTGAACATCCGGGTGAGGAAATTATCATCCCGGTTGAAGTAATTCAGCCGCGCCTGCACGCAAGCCACATTGCTGGGCGAGGCCTGGAACAAGGCCACCACCTTCTTCAGCTGGTCCGGCTCAGGAATATCCTCGGCGTCGAAAATCACCGTATAGGTGCCGCGCGCGAAATAGAGCGCGTAATTGCAGGCTTTCGGCTTGGTCTTGGGCTGGCTGTCCGGCACGCGGATAATCTCGAACAGATCCTCCGCCCCCAGCGCGCGGGCGGCCTCGATCGTTTCATGGTCGCCCGCTTCCAGCACCAGCTTCACATCCAGCTTGGTGCGCGGATAATCCATCCGCCTGATGGAGGCGACGAGAATAGGCAGTACCTCGGATTCCCGGTACATCGGCACCAGCACGGTAAAGATCGGCAGGTCCGCATCCTGCAGAGTCGCGACCTCCGCCGGGCTCACCGAAAGATCCACCCGCCTGCCGCTGCCGATCAGCGTCAGCACGCCGCGGAACAGAAACAAGGCGGCATAGAGGGAGGAAATGAGCGCCGAGAGCACCACCAGGGTGACATGCGCGCTTATCGTCATGCCTAGCAGCAGGAGGATCAGCAACGCCAGCAGCATGTTCTTCTGGCCTGAGGAGGCGGTAGTTTTGGCGGAGAGTTCCGGCTCGCGGTTATACAGCGCCTCGCGCGCTTCCAGGCTCATTTCGTCATTGAACAGCGCCTGCAAGGTCCAGATCACGTCGAACTTACCGGTCACCGCGTAGCGTATGGTCCGGCCGGGATAGCGTGATGCCACAAAGGCCTGCATCGCCTCGCCATCGGGCGTGCGCGCGGCGATGATCAGCGCGCCATCCTCGTCAATCCGCCAGGGCAAAAACACGTGCTGCAGGTAAAGCCGCCGGTCCTGCAGGCTCACCAAGGCGGCATCCGGGCGGATCTCGCGCAGATTGGCGAAGGGCAGATTGCAGCTTTTCGCCATTTGCTGCGCCCACTCAAAGCTGGAGATGGCGTACATAGCGGCCAGTATGTCCGGCAGCGGAGAGCGCCATTGCCGGCTCAACCGCCATGCCTCTTCCATCTGCTCCGCCGTCAGCCTGCCGCGCTGATGCAGCGCGGCCAGGGTCCGCAGCTCACGTTCGGACATATGCCGGTTGGGCATTGCTCAGTAACGCAGCCAGATGGCCAGCACGCCCGCATTGCCAAGGGCGATCTGCCGTCCGCCCGCATCGTGCCAGGCACCGAATTGCAGCGAGATATGCGGGGTGAGCGTGCGCACGGCAGAGAGCTCGACCCGGTAAAGATCATAATCCGATTCACCCGGCTTCGCGTTCCCGACACTCACGGTGTTGAAACTCTGTGCCATCACCAGCCAGTTTGGCGTCACGTTCAGCCCCAGCGTGGCATCGCCACGGAACTGGTCGGCCCAGCCGTTGGATTCAATCCGGTACCCGGTCTCGAAATCCGCGAAGCCATGCCAGCCATTGGGCAGCACGAAGCCCCGCCCGTAAAGAAGCCTTGCCTCATACTCGGAATTGGGCTGGGCCAGCAGCGGCTCGTCGCCGTTCGCGGTGCCCGGCAGCCCCACGGTGCCCTGCACCGAGACGACATTCCAGTCATCCTGGTAGAGCGCATAGCGCAGAAAGAGATTCCACTGCACCAGCCCGAACGTGCCCTTGGTGCCCGGCAGGCCAGACTGGGTGACATATTGCAGCCGCGGCTGCATGCCGACGGTCCAGCGGTTATTCACCCCGTACTCGATATAGGGGGAGAATTCCGTCTGCCGGTAGGTGCCGGTTCCGACGGGGCGGCCAAAGGCATCGTAACCGGACACGCCAACCTGATAGTAGGTCAGGCTGTCGATCATCAGCCACTGTCCAGACTGCTCCGGCCAGGCGCTGGCCTGGGCGGCAACCGGCAATGCCGCCAGCGCCATCGCGGCGGCAAGGCTTGCGCGCCTCATTTGCCGCGCCGCCGCCGTGCGACCATGATGACAAGCAGAACTAGCAAGATCAGCCAGCAGGCGCCGAGCAGCTCGATATTCCAATTGCTCAGAAGCTTGCCCCACAGGCTCGTTTGCGGTGTTAGCATCATCGCGTCATGCAGGGCGGTCAGGAAGGTGGCGGGGGCGCTGGTGCCGTCATAGAGCGCCACATTGCCGTCCCCCGGCAGGGCGGCTTGGGCCAGGCTGGCAGGGCTACCCGGGCTCAGCCACAGCCCCGGCACGTAATCAGGACCCTTGCCGGCACTCACCAGCTGCAACAGGCTGTCGCTCCCCTGGTCCGGCAGGGTTACGCTCGCCTGCTGGTTCGGCAGAGGCAGCACCAGCGGCCCTGTGGTTTTCGCCAGCGGCGCGATGCTCACAACCTGCCCGGCCTCATGAGAAACAAGAATGAACGGGCTGGAAGGCGCGCTCTCCGTGCCGGAGACTGTTACCGCCAGCGGGTTTGCCCCGGCGGCACCCAGCAGCTCCGCCAGTAAGGGCAGAGCGGGGGGCAGGCTTTCCGGCGGCAGGTCGGTTAGCACCGGCACCTGGCCGCTCCCCGCCGCGGTGAAGCCGGCGAAACGGATCGGCGCGGCGGGCCCGTCCGCTAGCACCAGCTTGGAACCGTCATCCAGCGTGAAGTCCAGCGGCATGAAATGCTCGCAGCTCGAAACCTGTCCCAGCCGTACAAAATGCAGCTGCAGCTTGGCACCGCTGGCCAGAAGGGGCTGCGGCAGCGGAATGGCGGCGCCGTTCAGCGCCACCGTGCCGGTGAAGGCGCGGCTCCAGACGACATTGCCACCCAGCTCCACGGAGACGATCTCGCTCTGCCCCGGCGGCAGGGCCATACCGCGTCCATACAGCACAATGGCGGCCGCGTGCCGGTTTGCGGGCAAGGCGGAGAGCGGCAGGGTCAGATCCAGCCGCGTGTCGCGCAGCACCGAAACCGTCATCGGCCCCAGCCCCATCGCACCGAAACTCACCGAACCAGGCGTGCTGGACGCCACGGGCACCAGCTCCGCACTCGCCTGGCTTTGCGCCCGGGTCTGCAGCGCGGGGGATGCCGCCACCAAGGCCCGCGCCGCCGCCGCGTTTGGCACCACAATCTGCGGCGCCTTGCCATTCGGCTGGGTGGCCGCCGCCAGCGCTTGCGCCGCAGGGTCGACCAGGATGCTCGCCCGCGTGGGGTCCGTGGTGAAATAAGGGGCGATGCCGCGTTCCACCAGCGCAGTGGAGAGGATAAGCGCTGTCTGCACATCCGACAAGCCCGGCTTAACGGGCAGGGCGATGGTCAGCGGGGTTGCGGCGGTGCGCCAGAGGTCTCCCACTCCTTGCGGCCCGGATGCGTTTGCCACCAGGGCTGTATTCGGCTGCACCACCGCCCAGTCTGCCACCGTGTCGCTGTCATAGCACTGCCCGGCATCGCCGATCGTCTGGTCAGCCGCGAAGGAAAGCTGCAGGAACGCGCCCCGGGTGAAGCGCGCTGGCACGTTGATCTGCGCCGTGCCGTTGGCGGTGTTGTCCGGCACCGTGGCCAAGGGCACGCCGTCGGCCAGCACGGTCAGGCTGGCATTCGGGTTCGGCGCGGCCGAGGCGGTGAAGGAGAGGTTGAGTGTGGCGCCCTGGGTATTGGCCGGCAGAGGAAAATAGACAGACTCGGACGCCCCCGGCCCGCGCAGCACCAGCCCATTGGCATAGCCAAGATCAACCAGATTGTTTGCTTGGGCCGCTACGCAGGCGGTTAACCATAACCCCGCCACAACCGACAATCGTTGTATAAAGCTCCGCCACATAAAAGTTAATCCATCATTTATTTGGACATAACTATCCACGCGGCAAGTGAACAGACAAAGGTCTATCAATATTCGGTGAAGCAGGCGCCAAACGGCTCTTGTCGTCGGTCATCGGGATGGTTCCTTGGGTTTGCGTTGCGTGGGGCAAACCAATGCTACCCAAAAACCGCCCCGGTGGCCGCCAATCGGCCCGCCTCCGCCAGATTCGGGGCGGTCGCTACGGCAGGCCGATTACCGGCCTCCTACACCACGGACGGGGGCACGACCGCTGAGCGGAACAGGCCGATTTCAAAGCCAACCATATTTCCTATCGCCCATACACGGCGAACAGGCTGCGGTTCTTGCGTGCCTAGCCGAAGAAAAAGCCTCTCTGGCACATGAGTCATCTCTGCTGTTTCGATACGCACGCCAGTTTGTGACCGATCAAGAATCAAGCAATCAATCACACTCGAATGGCCGTAACCGTATAGCAGCTTGCCACCCATAAGAACGCGGGAGCGAGACGCTTTTCTCCGTTCCAGCTGACGCGGCCGCCCTATGGGCGCAACATTGGATTCTCCAGGATTCATCTTTAGTTTTTTCTAAGCCTGAGCACCGGCAACACCGATATTTCCTTCGCTCATGTCAATCGAACCACCAGAATAAGGCTGATGATACTGATTGAACACATCGAGATATGCCTCCACCGCTTCCATGGCTTCTTTTGCAGACCTAAAACTCTTGATACCTTCGCTATCCGGCATGAGACTCCAAGACTTTCCGCCTGCGTCGTCAGTGCTGCGCGGGACCATAGCAACCCATGTTCTTCCCGGCCGAGGACGGCTGACTTCAGCCTGACCAATACACACAAAGCAATTTAGGCTGCGCTTATCCCATGTGTATTTATCTAATGACTTGTTTCTATGAGGTTTTCTAAACGTCGTCATCCTCCCCTCCTTAGTACCACTAGCAGTCGAAAGAATGCCCTAGCTCAAAAACTTGATGATCCAAGAAAATGACGACAAGTAACAGCCATCTCTAATGCCCCACCTAAAATATGGAGCCCATTTTCGTCAATATACGCTGGTGCTCCCTGTCGGGCGAAGTGAGAAATTGCCCCCCTGACTGAGACGATCAGCCGCGCTATACGGACCCTACTACCCCTATTTCGCCTTCACCATGAGGGTACATTTCTGATCTTTTTCTTCCTTGATGGCTGCTTGCTGGCAAGCGACAAGAGCCGCCCGGTTGGCTTGCACAAGATTATATCCAGCCGCAGCATCACTCGCATCTCCAGGATTGGCGGCACGGAGCAAATCCCACCCCGCGCCCCAGCGGCTGTCTCGCATGACAAGGGCCGCGACTTGCCCGTTCAGTCCGAACGGCAAAACGCTGGCCAGGAAGGGCGATAGCAGTATACCTGCGACACACGCCACGAGGCCGGTATAGAATACCCAGTTCCATTGTGAATCCTGCCCCCGCAGCGTACCGATCATGCCAGCCAGCTCGCCCCGGGTGCGGTTCTGCTCCTGCATGGCGGCCTGGAGTTTGCCCGCCGCATCGCGCATCAGCTCATTGCCCTCTCGGGCAATGGCTTGCCGGTGCTGCTCCGGCGTCAGCCGCAGCGCCGAATGCTTTTCAATTACATCGAGCCGCGCAACAACGGCGGCCAGCGCCTGCGCGACTTTCCCGACATCGCTCCGGTAATCCGGCGGTGCTGGGGGCAGGCTGTCGATTAGAACGCCAGGCAGCGCCTCCACCGCCCGGCGCATAACGGACACCTCGGCCCGCAAATCCTCAAACGCCCGCGCCGGATCATTCGCCTGGTCGTCGTCCAAATCACCGCCCATGTCTTTCCTCTCCCTGCTTTAGCGGTTCACAACCCCAGCCCACGTTCTTGCCCGAACCCCGGCCCGATGCTCTGGCTGATCGCCCGCTCCACGGTCGGCGCTTGCAGCACCCGGCCCAGCCAGGAACCGGGTGTAATCCCCAGCGTCTTGGCCTGCGCCCGCATCACCGACTCAAGCTGTGGATCGCGTTTCAGGGCACCGGCAATGTTTTTCAGCTCATCCGCGAGCTTGCCGCGGGCTTCGGCCTGATCCCAGCCGCTTAGCCGCTCATGCTGCGCCTCCAAACGCTGGCAAACCTTCACCAGCCGCGCGGCATACAGCTCCGGCTCCCGGCTCACCCGTTCCTCGTGCTTGATCCCGGCCACCAATTGCCCGGCCCGCTCCCGTCCTTGCAATTCGGTCATCGCCCGCTGAGTAGCCGGCTCGTAGGCCAAAGCCGCCCGCAAATCGCGCAACGCACCAGGCCGGATTTCATCAAGGGCCGCACCCGCATCGCGCAACGCCTGTTTTTGCGAATCCAGCACGGGCAGGTTTTCCGCGCGCATCAGCCCGATATCGGACCAGGCCCGTGCGTAACGCTCCACCGCCTGCTCCAGCCGCACGGCCGGATCGGCCCGTACCTGGGCGGGGCCGGCCTCGACCGATTGGCGGCCGGTGCTGAGCTTCAGGCCATCGAACATGCCGCGCTTCAGCGTCGGCCGTACCGTCGCATCCTGGTCCCGCGTCGGGCGGAGTGATCCAAGGTTCTCACGGAGGGGTTCCGGCACCTGCTGCTCGCGCATCGCCGCCGGAACCAAAATCTCGCTCTCAGTCCCGCGCACCGCGAACCCCCGGCGCTGGGCATAACCGGCCCGGTCGTAATCCAGCGTCGTCTCCTTGGTCTGGGACCGCGACAGCCGCGCCGTGAGCGCGCCCATGTCGCTGAATTCGGACCGATCGGCATACAGCGCCACCCCGTCGCGGTGGCGGGTCATCGCCACATAGGTCATGTGCCGGTCCATCGTGCCGGAGGCCAGCACATAGGCCCGGTCCACTGTCGCCCCTTGGCTCTTATGGATGGTGGTCGCATAGCCATGGTCCACCGCCGCATAATCCGCCATCGAGACCGAGAGCGTTCGCCCCAGACCAGGTCCCTGAGCGGAATCCAGCCGGATCGACAAATGCCCCTCGGTAGCCTGTGCCACCGTACCCAGCATGCCGTTTTTCACACCCAGCTCCCGGTTGTTCTCGCGGAACAACACCCGGTCGCCCGGCGCGAACGCCCGCGCCCCCTCACTGGTCTGGTAGACCAGCTCGCCGGTCAGCTCGCCGCGCCCCTGCCTTGCATCGCGGATGGCGTCATTCAGCGCCGCGACATCGGCGCGCCGATGCGCCAGCACCAACCGCGAGCCCGCCGGCCGCGCATCCATGTCGGCCATCACATCGCGCACGACGGCATTGCGCGCGCTGGCCCCATCCTCGGCAAAAGTGATCGCGCCGCGCTCGGCATAAGCCGTCAGACCCTCAGCGGTGCGGTGCCGGCCAAAATCCACCGACGCCGCTCGCTGCCAGTCCTGGCGCTGCCGCCGAATCCCCTCCAGCTCCACACAACCAACCCGCTCAGCCACAGCCCGGAACGCCGCCCCCGCCCCGATCGGCTGCAACTGCTCAGGGTCGCCCACCAGCACGATCTTGGCCCCGGCCAGGTCCGCCTCAGTGATGAACCGGGAGAGCTGCTTCGAGCCCACCATCCCGGCCTCGTCGATCACAAACACGTCGCGCGGCCCGAGCTTATCAAAGTCTCGTTCCCAACCCCGCTCCCATGACGCCAGGGTGCGCGACGCAATGCCAGAAGACTCCGCCAGACCCTCGGCCGCTTTGCCCGCCAGCGCCGCACCACGCACCCGATACCCCTGCGCCTCCCAGGCCTCCCGCGCCGCCGCCAGCATCGTGCTCTTGCCCGCTCCCGCCAGACCCACCACCACAGAAATGCGCGCCGGCCCGGTCACCGCCTCGATCGCCGCCACCTGCTCGACGGCCAGCCCCGCCCCACCGGCCAGGCGGATCGCGCTATCCTGCCGCGCCACCGCCGCCGCGACATGCCGGCCCGCCACCCCACGGTCCAGGCGAGCGCCCATGCGGTCGGCACTCACCGCCATGTCACGCTCAATCGCCACCATCTCCCGCGTCGAATACCGCGCCGGCTCGATCACGCGGCCGTGATCATGACCAGGTTCGCCCTCAGCGCCGCCGGCGCGAACCATTTCCGGCTGCAACTCCACCAGCGCCGGCGACGCCATGACCTTCGCCAGCGCGTTCTGGAATTCCTCAGCCTCCCCGATATAGCGATGCAGCGCCCGCGCGATGTCCTGCCGGTCAAACACGCTCTTCTCACCTGTCAGAATGGTCAGCACCTGCTCGGGCTGCTCCCGGATTAGCGCGGCATTGCGCCGCGCCGCCTCCTCATCGAGCCGCACCCGCGACACCGGCTTGCCGCGCCGTTCCATCTGCGTCGCATGCACGCCCATATGCTGCGTCGGCTCAATCTCCAGCCCCCGCTCCTGATGCGAGCGATGGTCAATCCGCACATCCAGCCCGGCCCGCGTCAGATGCGTGTTGCTCAACTGCTCCCAGCTAATCCGCATATCCCGCAACTGTTCATGCGTTGTCGGCAACCCCAGCGCCACCAGTCTGCCGTTCTCCAGCTCCAGCTCGGATTTCTCGCCCCGGCCGAACGGTGTGACCGGCGCCACACCTTCCCCAGCACCGACGCCGCCGGCCATCACCACCTTGCGCGTCGTCATCATGATATGCGCGTGATGGTTCAACACACTGCTGTCGCGGTGGGGATTATGGATCGCAAAATCCACCGCTACCCCGTACCGATCGGCCAGACTTTGGGCGAATTCACGCGTCAGCTCTACCCGCTGCTCAGCCGTCAACTCGTGTGGCAAGGCAACCTCGACCTCCCGCGCCACCCGCGCATCCTTACGTTTCTCAGCCGCCTCTGCCGCGTTCCACAATGTCGAACGCTCTTGCGCCCACCCCAGACCGGGACTCTGGATCGGGCGACCGTCCTCCGCCATCCTGTCACCGGGCAGCACGATCTCGGAATGTTCAACGCCTGAACGCCGGGTAAAATCATGGGTTAGGCCATCGCGTTCATTGGTCAGCTTTTCGGCCGTCCGGTACGCAGCAGCGGCCACAGCACTTCTTCCAGTCGCACGCGAGATTGGCTTCATGCTTAAATGGTAGATTGCCATCGTGCTGCACTCTATCAAGCACCGAGTTGCGCAGCAACTCGTAAGTGCGCCCTTATATCTCGCTGGAGCTCGATCTCGTCGGGAGGGTTCACGTCTTATGTCGATGGTCGAGGAACTTGATGAGTATCTTTACTGGCTTGAGTATAGTTCTTAAGGTTGTGCCGTGCCAGCGTTTGAACACCAGATGATAAGCATGGTGTGCTGGTACTTGAGGCAGGGAGGAGCACGGACACATGGCCCGCAAATCGATTGAGGAACGGCTGGCCCAACTCGACGCCCAGCGCCAGGCTCTTAAAGCCCGGCTCGGCAAGGAGGAACGCGCCAAGGATACACGCCGCAAGGTGCTGCTCGGCGCGCTGGTGCTGCACAGGCTGGGTGAGGATAAACGCGAATTCGACAGAACCTTAAAAGAATGGCTGCAACGCGAGCTGCCAGGATTTCTGTCCCGGCCCGATGATAAGGCCCTGTTCGACGATCTGCTGGCCGCACCGTCGGCAAGATCACAACAAGATGGTTCGAACACCAGCGAGCCCGATCAAATGGCAACGGTCGGAATACCAGAAACGTAAGTTGTTCAAAGGCAATTCAGTTTTTGGATTGCCCAAAACGGCCAAACAAACGGGTCTTCCTCAAAGCCATTTTTGCGGTGGTTCCACCACCCATGTCGGTTGTGCGCCAGAGCGAGCGCAGAGCGGGAGCCGCGTAGCGCGGCCCGGAGGGCCGTCTGGCGTTGCCCAGGACCGTGACAGATGAAAGCGGGACACAAATTTCCATTGGGCTGTGGATTCCGACGCAATCCGGCCGGGGATTCCGATTTGATGTCGGCCACCGTTCCGAGATGAAGCCGGCCAGGATTCCGATTTAAATCCGGCCACCTGGCGGGGCTATTTCCGGCGTTTTCGTGTGGGTCAGCAACTCGGGCATTTGCGCCTCGTGAACACTCACGGGGAGAGGCGGATGCCGGCGAAGAGAGAGCTGACGATGAGGCAGATACGATACACATTACGGCTGGCCAGCGAGGGCATCAGCGCGCGGGCGATCGGGCGGATGCTGGGTGTGGCGCGGAGCACGATCCAGGATAATCTGAAGCGCGCCCAGGTGGCGGGATTGACGTGGCCGCTGCCGGGCGAGCTGACCGACGCGGCGCTGGAGGTGCTGCTTTTTGCCCGTAACGGCGCCCCGCGCGGCACGCGCCGGCGTGTCGAGCCCGCCTGGAGCACGCTGGCCTGCGAGCTCAAGCGCCCCGGCGTGAACCTGATGGTGCTCTGGGAGGAATATCGCGCGGCGCATCCGGATGGGTATGGCTACAGTCGCTTCTGCGACCTGTTCCGCGAATTTGAAGCGCGGCTGTCGCCGGTCATGCGCCAGGAGCACCGTGCCGGCGACAAGGTGTTTGTGGATTATTCCGGCAAAAAGCTTGGCATCACCGATCCGGTGACGGGGCGGGTGCGCGAGGCGGAAATCTTCGTCGCGGTGCTTGGCGCCTCGAATTACACCTACGCGGAGGCGACGTGGAGCCAAGCCCTGCCGGATTGGATCGGCGCGCATGTCCGCATGTTCCGGGCCTTTGGCGGCGTGCCGCGGCTGGCGGTGCCGGATAATCTGAAATCCGGCGTCAACAAGGCTTCGTTCTACGACCCGGAGATCAACCTCAGCTATGGCCGGATGGCGGCGCATTACGGCATCGGCATTCTGCCGGCCAGGCCAAGGCGCCCGAAGGACAAGGCCAAGGTTGAGGCCGGCGTGCGCTTTGCCCAGAGCTACATTCTGGGACGGCTGCGGCACC
>JAQUAC010000253.1 GCA_028687415.1 Acidocella sp.
GGGCTTGTCTGCAATGCCGGGTTCATGATCCGCAAACCGGTGGAAGACCTCACCTTGGCGGAGTGGAGCCGCGTGCTCGCCACCAACCTCACCAGCACGTTCCTGCTCGTCAAAGCCACCGCCTACCTGCTGCGCGCGGCACGGGGAACAGTTGTCACCATCGCCTCCACCCGCGCCCATCAATCAGAGCCAAACACGGAATTCTACGCTGCCTCCAAAGGCGGGCTGCTGGCGCTCACCCATGCGCTCGCCATCAGCCTCGGGCCGGAAATCCGCGTGAACTGCATCTCCCCTGGCTGGATCGATACCGGCCATTGCGAAATCCGCCCCGAGGACAATCTCCAGCCCCCCGCCGGGCGCGTCGGCCGGGTGGAGGACATCGCCAGCCTCGCCGCTTTCCTGCTCAGCCCGCAATCCGGCTTCATCACCGGGGCTGAATTCATCGCTGACGGCGGCATGACCAAAAAAATGATCTACAACGAATGAATTCTTGACTTAGACTGTATTTAGATATATCTAAACTGTGTCTGAACACACAGGAGACTATTTATTGAGACACTTCAAACACTTCTCTAACCAAGGCCCAGAGCATTTTCGCGGTGGCCGCCGCTTCGCCCGTGGCGAGAATGGGCCGCGCTTCGGCCGGGGCGGCAGGCTCGCCCGCTTTCTCGAACATGGCGATCTACGCCTGCTGGTGCTGCACCTGGTCGCGGAAAAGCCGCGCCACGGCTACGAGATCATCAAGGCCATCGAGGACATGACTGGCGGCGCCTACGCCCCCAGCCCCGGCGTCATCTACCCAACCCTCACCATGCTGGAGGAGCTGGGCCAAGCGGACATCACCACCGAGGGCAGCAAAAAGCTGTTCTCCATCACCGCCGAGGGGCAGCGCATCCTGACCGAAAACCAGGCGGAGCTGGAGGCGCTGCGGGCGCGCATCGCCGCCACGCAGCCGCGTGAGAACGCCGCCCCCGTCATCCGCGCCATGGAGAATTTGAAAACCGCGCTGCGGCTGAAACTCTCCGGGCGGGAGGCCGCCGCCGAGCCGCTCACCCGCAAGATCGCGGACCTGCTGGACGAGACCGCCCGCAAGATCGAGGAGCTATGACATGAACGCCACCGCCAGCATCCCCACTGCCAGCGCCCGGCGCTATCTCGGCCAGTTCGTCAGTCATTTCGCGCACAAGCTCACCACCGCGCGGGACGAAGCCAACACCCATGGCGAGGTGAATTTTCCCCTCGGCCTTTGCACCCTGGCGGCGGATGAAACCCGCCTCGGCATCATCGTGAACGCGCAAACCGCCGAAGATCTCACTAAACTGGAGGAGATCGTGGACCGGCATCTGCTCCGCTTCTCCTTCCGTGAGGCGCTGACAATCAACTGGCAATAACGCCGGTTGGCGCGGATGGCGCTTGATGCTACCCGCGCTGCGTGAATATCCTTTTCAGATCCGCCCCAATACAGGCCGCCCTGGCGCGGTTGGTCACGATTTACGTGCTGCTCGTCGCGCGCACGCAACGCTGGCAGGTGGTGGGGATGGAGAATATGCGCCTGCTTACGGGCGACACCCCAATGATCACCGTCTTCTGGCATGAAACCCTGCCGGTCATGCCAGTTCTCTGGCTGCGGGCGCGGCGAGCCGGCATGCACCGCCCCGCCGTGGTGCTGGCCAGCCGGCATCGGGACGGCCAGCTGATCGGCGGTATCATGCGCTGCTTCGGCATGGGGCTGGTCTCCGGCTCATCTTCCAAAGGCGGCCCCGCCGGGCTGCGCGGCTTGGTCCGCGCCCTGGCTGAGGGCAGCCACGTGGCGCTCACGCCGGACGGCCCGCGCGGCCCGCGCCGCGTCGCCGCCCCCGGCGTGGCACAGCTTGCCGCCCTCAGCGGCGTGCGCATTCTGCCCTGCGGGGTCTACACCAGCCGTGCCAAACGCATGAATACCTGGGACCGCATGCGCATCACCCTGCCCTTTGGCCATGGCGCGCTGGTGATCGGCCCGCCGATTACCGTGCCGCGCGAGAACTGGAAGGCAATGCTGCCGGAAATTGAGGCCGCGCTGAACGCGGTGCAGGACCAAGCGGCGGCGCTGGTATGATGCTGCGCCTGTACGCGGCCGCTACGACACTCGCCACGCCCGTGTTGCGCCGCATGCTGAAGCAGCGCGCCGCGCGGGGCAAGGAAATCCCCGCCCGTCTGCCGGAGCGCGAGGGCCACACCGCCCGACTTCGCCCGGCTGGCAAGCTCGTCTGGGTGCATGCCGCCAGCGTGGGGGAGACAATGTCCGTGCTGCCGGTGCTGCACGCTTTGGCCAAGCAGACGAACATCCTGCTCACCACCGGCACGGTGACATCCGCCAAACTAGCGGAAACACGCCTGCCGCCGGGCGCCATCCACCAATTCGTGCCATTGGACGTGCCCGCCTGGACCAACCGCTTCCTCGACCATTGGCAGCCGGATGTGGCGGTGTTTCTGGAGAACGAGCTTTGGCCCAATCTACTGCTGGGCTGTGACGCCCGAAACATCCCCCGCCTGCTGCTCAATGCTCGTATATCCACCCGCTCCACCAATAACTGGCGTTACGCCCCCGGCACGGCAGGGCGTCTGCTGGGCGGGTTCGCCGCCATCCATACGCAATCGGCTGGCGATGCGAAGAATTTTTCTGCCCTCGGAGCTGGGCACATATTGCAATGGGGCAATTTGAAATTCTTCGCCGCCCCCCTGCCCGCCGATGCCACCGCTCTGGCCGCCCTACGCGCGCAAATCCCCGGCCCGGTCTGGCTCGCCGCCAGCACGCATCCGGGCGAGGACGCCATCATTGCCGAAGCCCACGCCACCTTGCTGGCGGCGCATCCCCTCCTCGTCACCATCATCGCTCCCCGCCACCCGGAGCGCGGGGCGGAGGTCGCGGCGCTGTGCGGCAATGCCCCCCGCCGCGCGCTGGGGCAGGCGCCGGAGCCGGGCCAGATTTACGTCGCGGACACGCTGGGCGAGCTGGGGTTGTTCTTTCGGCTTTGCCCCTTCGCCTTTATCGGCAACTCCCTGGCGGGGTTCGGCGGGCACAACATGGTCGAGCCCGCTCTGCTCGCCCGCCCGGCGCTCACCGGCCCGCACAATGAAAATTTCGTCGAGGCCGCCGCCCGCATGCGCGAGGCCGGGGCGCTGGTGGAAGTTGCGGATGCCTCCAGCCTGGCCCAAGCCGCCGGATACTGGCTGGACAACCCGCAAGCCGCGCAGAAAGCCGGGCAAAAAGCCGCCGCCTGCTTTGGCGGGGCGGTGCAATTGCCGGATCGGCTGGCCGGGCTCATTATGGCCGCAATGCCATGAAAGCCCCAAAATTCTGGACCACGCGCGGCCCCTTGGCCCAACTGCTCCGCCCCTTCAGCCTCGTCACGCGGATCGCCACGGCGCGGCGTGTGAACAAGCCGGGGCTGGCATTGGGGATCAGGGTTATCTGCGTCGGCAATGCCGGGGTCGGCGGGGCGGGTAAAACCATCGTGGCGCTGGATATTCTCTCCCGGCTGCACGGTATGCCCTTCGCCCTCACCCGCGGCTATGGCGGCATACTGGCCGGGCCGGTGCTGGTAGACAGATCTGTCCACATCGCTGACGAGGTTGGCGATGAAGCCATGCTGCTCGCCGCCGCCGCCCCGACCGTGGTGGCGCGGGACCGTGCCGCCGGGGCGCGTCTGGCGCTGGCCGAGGGGGCGACCGCCATTGTCATGGATGATGGCCTGCAAAACCCCGCCGTACGGAAAACCCTTTCGCTGCTGGTTATCGATGGCGGGTACGGCTTCGGCAACGGGCTGCTGCTGCCCGCCGGGCCGCTGCGGGAGCCTGTGGCGGCGGCGGCATCGCGGGTGCAGGCGGCGGTGCTTATCGGCGCGGATGAAACCGGCGCCCTTGACCAGCTTCCTCCCTGCCTGCCCGTGCTGCACGCCACGCTACTGCCCGAATGCGCGGAATCGCTGAGCCGCCGCCCGGTCATCGCCTTTGCCGGCATCGGCCGGCCGGAGAAATTCTTCCGCATGCTGGTGGACGAAGGCCTGGTGCTGTCCGCCTGGAAGGCGTTCGCGGACCATCACCCCTTCACGCCGGCTGAGATCAGCACGCTGCAGGAG
>JAQUAC010000254.1 GCA_028687415.1 Acidocella sp.
AGAGCGCGGGTCTCGTGCAGGCGAAGCAGGTTGACGATCCCGGCCTCGAGCTCATGCCCCAGAACGGTGATAACGCGGTATTCGATATCCGTGTGCTGTTGGTTACGGGCAACGGTGTCGATACGCAGGGCGTTCTGCTGGTATTTGCGGGCGAGGGCGGCGATTTCCTTCGCGATGGTCGCGGAGAAAAGCAGGGTACGGCGTGTTGCCGGGGCGGTGGACAGGATGAATTCGAGTTCATCGCGGAAGCCAAGATCCAGCATCTCGTCGGCTTCGTCGAGCACCACGGCTTCGATCTCGTCGAGGCGGAGATTGCCGCGCTGGATGTGGTCCTGCAGCCGCCCGGGCGTGCCGACCACGATGTGGCAACCGGCGGACAGGGCGCGGGCCTCGCGCCGGGCATCCATGCCGCCGACGCAAGAGACGACGCGCCCGCCGGCGGCTTCATAAAGCCAAGTCAGCTCTGCATGCACCTGCAAGGCAAGCTCGCGCGTGGGCGCGATGACCAGCACAAGCGGGAGCGTGGTGGCGGGAAGGCGTTCATTCTCACCGAGGATGGTGCTGGCCAGGGCTAGGCCGAAGGCGACGGTTTTGCCGGAGCCGGTTTGGGCGGAGACAAGAAGATCGCGTTCCGCCGCTTCGGGCTGCAATACGGCGAGCTGCACCGGGGTGGGGTCAGCATAGCCGCGCTGCGTGAGGGTGCGGACGAGGGCGGGATTCAAGGGGGGGAAAGGCATGGAGGCTCTTAGGCCATGGAGAGGGCGGAAAACAAGCGGTACCCACGCGAATCTCGCAATTGGGGTAAAAGGTACGTAACCGTACGAAATTTACAAAAATGATAGGAGTTTCGCGGGAGATGCAAGGCTGGAGCCGCATTTCGGGATTGAAGGCGGCGCGACACTGCCCTATGCTGCCCTCCGACCCGGCTTGTGCCGGGGCGATCTGAACGATTACAGAGGACTGTTCCTATAGTGCGACCCCCGAAAAACGACCGCCAGCGGCAATCTCGTCGTCGCGGTTTTGACGACGACAATTTCTTTGGCAACACGCTTCCCCCCCCGCCGTCTTTTTCCGGGTTTGGGTCGGCCTCTTCCGCGCCGGAAGCAAAGGCAACGGTGAAATGGTATAATCCTGAAAAGGGTTTCGGTTTCGTCGAGATGTCTGATGGTTCCGGCGATGTGTTTCTGCATGCCAACTCCCTGCAAAATGCTGGTTTCCAGGCGGTGACGCCGGGTTCCATCCTGCAGGTGCGGGTTGGGCAGGGGCAGAAAGGCCGCCAGGTTGATCAGGTTATCTCTGTGACCGAAGGTGACGCTCCGCCGCCGCGCAGTGGTGGTTTTGGCGATCGTGGTGGCTTCGACCGTCCCCGGCCGAGCGGCCCGCGCGCTCCGCGTGCGCAGGCCAGCGGCCCCGCCGTGGAAATGACCGGTACCGTCAAGTGGTATAATGCCACTAAAGGCTTCGGCTTCATCAGCCCGCAGAGTGGCGGCAAGGACGTGTTCGTGCACGCCACGGCGCTGGAACAGGCCGGGCTGTCGCCTCTGCAGGAAGGCCAGTCGGTGCGCATGAATGTCGTACAGGGCGCCAAGGGGCCGGAAGTCAGCTCGATCAGCCTCGACTGAACGGTCTCTCTGACGGTTATATAAAGAGCGGCTCCATGAAAATGGGGCCGTTTTTTTATGCTGGCAGGGCGGCGCTGTTCAGGCGCTTGACGCCGATAGTGGCGAGGCGCTCCCAGCCCAGAGCCAGGGAATTGTTGATATCAATGGCGCGGCAGGCATCCTCGATAACCGTGCTGTTGAAGCCGAAATGCCGGGCGTCCTCTGCCGACCAGGCGACGCAGAAATCGGTGGCTAGGCCGCAAAGATAGACATCTGTGATGCCGCGGGTTGAGAGGTAGCCGTCCAGCCCGGTTTTGGTGGTACGGTCGCCTTCCAGAAAGGCCGAGTAGCTGTCGACGTTCTGGTGAGAACCCTTGCGCAGGATCAGGCTGGCGTGCGGGATGTTCAGGTCGGGGTGCAGGGCGGGGCCGGTGCTGTCCATGACGCAATGGTCTGGCCAGAGGGCTTGTGTGCCGTAAGGTAGTTCAAGGGTTTCAAAGGGCAGTTTGCCGGGGTGGCTGCTGGCGAAGGAGATGTGGCCGGCGGGGTGCCAGTCCTGTGTGATAACAACGGTTTGGAACTTACCCGCGATGCGGTTGATGAGGGGGACGATTTCGTCGCCCCTGGGAACGGAAAGGGCGCCGCCGGAGCAGAAATCGTTCTGAACGTCGATGACCAGAAGGGCGGTGTTGTTCTACATGGTTAAGTTATACGAGATTTAGTGCGTGAGGATATAGACAGGCGGGGGTGAAAACTGTAAGGCTCCGCCCCTCGACGGAACGTGGGAGGTTTGGGTGATGGTTCGCCCAGCCGGATGTACCACGGTCCATTGGCGTGTGCCAAAGGATTAAGGAGCCAGAAATGGCAAAGAAGATTGTCGGTTATATCAAGCTGCAGATCCCTGCAGGCAAGGCGAATCCGTCGCCGCCGGTTGGTCCGGCGCTCGGTCAGCGCGGCCTGAACATCATGCAGTTCGTCAAGGAATTCAACGCCGCGACGCAGGGCATGGAGCCGGGCATGCCAGTTCCGGTGGTCATCACCGCGTTTGGCGACCGTACCTTCTCTTTCGTGATGAAGACTCCGCCGAACACCTACTTCCTTAAGAAGGCTGCCGGCATCACCAAGGGTACGACGACCCCTGGTAAGGGCGCTGCCGTTGGTAAGGTGACGGTTGAGCAGCTTCGCGAGATCGCGAAGACGAAGATGGTGCACATGAATGCCAATGATGTTGATGGCGCTGTGCGTATGTTGATCGGCTCGGCGCGCTCGATGGGCGTGACCGTGGTGGAGGGCTGAACCAATGGCACATAACAAGCGTTTGAACGCTGCGCGCGCCAATGTGGACCGCAACAAGAATTACGGCCTGGCCGAGGCTGTGGCGCTGGCCAAGGCCAATGCGAAGGCAAAGTTCGATGAGACGATCGAGATCTCGCTGAACCTGGGCATTGACCCGCGTCATGCTGACCAGATGGTCCGTGGTCTGATCTCTCTGCCAAATGGCACGGGCAAAGTGCTGCGTGTGGGCGTGTTCGCTCGTGGCGCCAAGGCTGATGAGGCGCTGGCCGCTGGGGCTGACGTTGTCGGCGCTGACGACTTGGCCGAAAAGGTGCAGGCTGGCGAGATCGAATTCGACCGCTGCATTGCCACGCCGGACATGATGGCTCTGGTTGGCCGTCTGGGTAAGATCCTCGGGCCGCGCGGCCTGATGCCGAACCCGAAGCTGGGCACTGTGACCATGGACGTGAAGGGTGCGGTTACCGCTGCCAAGTCCGGTCAGGTTGAGTTCCGCGCTGAGAAGGCTGGTATCATCCATGCCGGTATCGGCAAGGCAAGCTTTGACGACGAGAAGCTGGTTGAGAACGCGAAGGCTCTGGTCGACGCGGTGCAGAAGGCCAAACCGACGGGCGCCAAGGGCACGTACCTGCAGAAGGTTGCGCTCAGCACGACGATGGGTCCTGGCATCCGCGTGGATGTGGCTAGCGTCAACGTCTAAATAACGAGATACGCAGCGGCTCTGGCCGCTGCGGGCAGGGGCGTGAAAACGCCCCGACCTGTCCAAGACCGGATGTGCCGCAAGGCTTAATGGGGTTCGCTCCGCACTCGGTAGAGAGGTGCCAAAGACTTTGCTCGCGCAAGGGGTTTGGTGGTTCGATGATAAGGACAGGCGAATGGATGTCCGGGGTGGTCCCGGCATCTTGGGTAACCTGGCGGTACATGGAGATTTCTTCATGGATCGCCGCAAGTTGGAGACGGATGTGGATCGCATAGAGAAGCGTGAATTCGTCGCTGAGTTGTCTGCGGTGTTCGCGGAAACGTCGATGGTTGTTGTCACTCGCAATGCGGGCATGACGGTGGCTGACGTGACCGACCTGCGCCGCAAGATGCGGGCGGCGGGAGCAAGCTTCAAGGTTGCGAAGAATCGTCTGGCTTTGCTTGCTCTTGATGGAACCCGGTTTGACGGCATTGCGCCCCTGATGAAGGGGCCTACGGCAATTTCCTGGTCGAAAGACCCGGTT
>JAQUAC010000255.1 GCA_028687415.1 Acidocella sp.
TCGCCCTGCCGGAGGTGCGGCTGTTGCGGCATGAGCAGTTCCGCACCCTGCTCGCCCGCGCCACCGCCGCTGCGGCACCGTTGCCCACTGCCATCGCGCATCCGTGCGATGAGGTTTCACTCCTCGCCGCGGTTGAGGCCGCCGAACGCGGACTCATCACCCCCATCCTCGTTGGCCCGGCAAACAAGATCCGCGCCACCGCCGCCTTGCACCACCTGGACATCTCCGGCTTCCGCATTGAGGACGTGCCGCACAGCCATGCCGCCGCGCAACGCGCCGTGGCCCTGGTGCGCGCGGGTGAGGCGAAGCTGCTGATGAAGGGGGCTCTGCACACGGACGAACTGCTGCACGAGGTGATGGAGCACGGCACCGGCCTGCGCACCGGCAAACGCCTCAGCCATGTATACGTGATGGACGTCCCCTCCTACCCGCGCCCGCTGCTGGTGACGGATGCCGCCATCAACATCGCGCCGACGCTGGAGGACAAGTGCTGCATCGTGCAGAACGCCATCGACCTCGCGCATGTGTTGGGCATCGCCACGCCGCGTGTGGCCATTCTGGCTGCGGTGGAAACCGTGAGCCCAGGAATGCAGGCGACGCTGGACGCCGCCGCCCTGTGCAAGATGGCCGATCGCGGCCAGATCGTCGGTGGGGTGCTGGACGGGCCACTGGCCTTCGACAACGCCATCAGCGCCGCCGCCGCCAAGCAAAAGGGCATCATCTCACCCGTTTCCGGATGCGTGGATATTCTTGTGGTCCCGAATATCGAGTCCGGGAACATCCTGGCCAAGCAGCTCACCTTCCTTGCCAATGCCGACGCGGCGGGGATTGTGCTGGGAGCTTCCGTGCCCATTATCCTCACCAGCCGGGCAGATGACACGCGGGCGCGCCTCGCCTCCTGCGCGCTGGCGGTAATGGTGGCGGGCGCCGCGCATGGCTGATGCAGTTCTGACCATCAATTCCGGCTCGTCCAGCATCAAGTTCGCGCTGTTCGAGCTGGGGGCGGAACTCACCCGCATCGCCGCCGGGCAGGCGGAAAATATCGGCGCCGCACCACATTTGCGGATCAAGGTGGGAAATGTGGTGGCGCTGGAAAAACGCTGGCCGGACCTCGCCCCGCTGGACCATGAGGATCTACTCGGCCAGGTGCTGAACTGGGTGGAAGGACATCTGGGCGAGGACAAACTGGCCGCTGCCGGGCACCGGATCGTGCATGGAGGTGAGCATTTCATCGAGCCGGTGCTGCTGAACGAAGATATCATGACGAAACTGGCCGGGCTGAACCAGCTCGCCCCGCTGCACGAGCCGCACAACCTCGCCGCCGTGCGCGCGATCATGAATCTGCGCCCGGAGCTGCCGCAGATCGGCTGCTTTGACACCGCCTTCCACCACACCATGCCGGAAGTCGCCATGCGCCTCGCCCTGCCGCGCCACTTCCATGATGAAGGCGTGCGGCGCTACGGCTTTCACGGGCTGTCCTACGAATACATCTCGGGCAAGCTGCGGGAGGAGGCTCCGCGCTTGGCAGCGGGGCGCGTTATCGTCGCGCATCTGGGCAACGGCGCCAGCCTCTGCGCCATGAAGAACGGCGTTTCCATCGACTCAACCATGGGCTTCACCGCGCTGGACGGGCTAATGATGGGCACGCGCTCAGGCGCCATCGACCCCGGCGTGCTGATCTACCTGATGCAGGCGCGCGGCATGAATGCCAGCGACATCACCTCTCTGCTCTACAAGAAATCCGGGCTACTCGGAGTTTCCGGTATCTCCTCGGATGTGCGCACCCTGCTCGCCGACCCGCACCCGGAAGCGGCGGAGGCGCTGGAACTGTTCGCCTACACGGTGGCGCGCCATACCGGGGCGCTCGCCTCATCCCTCGGCGGGCTGGACGGCTTTGTTTTCACCGCCGGCATCGGCGAGCATGCGCCCCAGATCCGCGCCGCCATCTGCAAGCGCCTCGCTTGGCTTGGCTTTGACCTCTCGCCAGAGGCCAACACCGCCAACGAGCCTGCCATCAGCACCCCTGACTCCGAGGCAGAAATCCGCGTTATTCCCACAGATGAGGAACTCATGATTGCCCGGCATGTACTCACCACAATCAACAAGCAATCAGCCTGACAGGCCCCCGGTAACGCTTTATGTTCATGGGAGCTATACCGCCTGGTCCGGCGGGCGGCCGGCCGTTCCAGGGCAATTCCACGCATATTACCAAAATTTGTAATATCATTCCAGCCATGCGTGTAAAAAGCACAGCAAGCCACAGGCCCGCCTCTCTTGTAACGGTAACGGCTCCGTGGATATGTAGAAACTGCGACAGCTTCCGGATGATGTACTTCTATGTCTGAGGTGAAAAAGACCAGGGTTCTGATTATCGGCGCAGGCCCTGCGGGTTATACTGCCGGGATTTACACGGCCCGCGCCAATTTATGCCCTGTTCTCGTCGCCGGGCTGCAACCCGGCGGGCAACTCACCATCACCACCGATGTGGAGAACTACCCCGGCTTCGCCGAGCCCATTCAGGGTCCGTGGCTGATGGAGCAAATGGCCAGTCAGGCCGAGCATGTCGGCACTGAAATCCTCTACGACATCGTGACCAAGGTGGATTTTTCCACCCGGCCCTTCCGGGCCTGGACCGATGGCGGCCTCGAATTCCAGGCCGAAAGCATCATCATCGCCACCGGCGCGCAAGCGCGCTGGCTGGGTCTGCCTTCTGAGAAGAAATACCAAGGGGCAGGGGTTTCCGCCTGCGCCACCTGCGACGGATTTTTCTACCGCGGCAAAAAGGTCGCGGTTATCGGCGGCGGCAATACGGCGGTGGAAGAAGCGCTCTACCTCACACACCACGCCAGCCATGTCACTCTCATCCACCGGCGTGACAGCCTGCGCGCCGAGCGCATTCTGCAGCAGCGCCTGTTTGAGAACCCCAAAATATCCGTCATCTGGGACCACACCGTGGACGAGATCCTTGGCTCCGGTTCGCCCGAAGTTGTTACCGGCGCGCGGCTGAAGCATGTGACAACCGGCGAGACACGGGAGATCAGCGTGGACGGCATATTCATTGCCATTGGTCATTCCCCCACCACCGCGCTCTTCCAGGGCCAGGTGAAGCTGGACGAGGAAGGTTATATCATCACCACGCCTGGCACGACGGAAACCTCCATCCCTGGCGTGTTCGCCGCTGGGGATGTGCAGGATAAGATCTTCCGCCAAGCCGTGACAGCGGCCGGTACGGGCTGCATGGCGGCGCTGGAAGCTGAGAAGTTTTTGAGCAGCATTCCGCTGCATGTCAGCGAGGCTGCATAAATGTCGGGACAAAAAATGGATTGGGATAAGCTGCGGGTCTTTCACGCGGTGGCGGAGGCGGGCAGCTTCACCCATGCCGGCGACACTTTGAACCTTAGCCAATCCGCCGTATCACGGCAGATTTCGGCGCTGGAGGAAGCGCTCTCAGTGCCGCTCTTCCACCGCCACGCGCGCGGGCTGATCCTTACCGAACAAGGCGAGGCACTGAACCGCACGGTGCGCGAGGTGTTCGCCAAATTGGCCATGACCGAGGCATTACTGGCGGAAAGCAAGGAAAAACCCGCCGGACGGCTGAAAGTAACGACCACGCACAGCTTCGGCGTCGCTTGGCTGGCACCCAGGCTGAAAAATTTTCTTACGGCGCACCCGGATGTAACGGTCTCTCTGCTGCTGGACGATACCGATCTCGATCTCGCCATGCGCGAGGCCGATGTCGCCATCCGCATGCATCCGCCCCGCCAGCCGGACCTCGTGCAGCGGCATCTGGGCGAGATCCGCAACCATATCTGGGCCTCCCCTGAATACATCAAGGCCCATGGCGCACCGGAAACGGTGGAAGATCTCGACAACCACAAGGTCATCCTCTTTGGCGACCGCAAGCCCCCGGTGCCGGATGTGAACTGGCTGGGCGAGATCGGCCGCAAGGACGGCACTGTCCGCCGTGGTGTGCTGGAGGTGAACTCCCTGCAAGCCATGCTGGCCTGTGTTCGCGCCGGCATAGGCATTGGCTCGGTGCCGGATTATCTGGTGCAGGACCAGACTGGCTTGGTACAGGTGCTGCCCGAGGTGAAGAAACCGGCCATC
>JAQUAC010000256.1 GCA_028687415.1 Acidocella sp.
ACCCGGCGCGGCTGTCGCCGCACGTGCTGCGGCACTCATTTGCCTCGCATTTGCTGGCGCGTGGGGCCGATTTGCGCAGCCTGCAAAAGCTGCTGGGCCATGCTGACATCGCCACCACGCAGATTTATACGCATGTGCTGGCGGAGCGGTTGCAGCGCCTAGTGGAGGCACATCACCCGCTGGCGGTTTAGGTCTCGATATGGCCGAGTAGCTCGGTGCGGAGCCGGTTTAGCCACGAGCCGCGATGCCGGGTCTCGTTATTGTGGATGTAGTGGCGCATGGCTTTCGACATGTCGTGCTGGCGGGGGGTATCGGCTGCGAGGGCAGCTTTTACCCCCAGAAATGCCGCGCCAAGGCAGCCATGCAGGTGGGCTTTAATCAGGTAACCTGCGATGCGCGGTGCGAGGCTGAGCCAGGACTGACCCCATTTGCGGCCAATGATGAGCCGGTTGCGGACGAAATAGGTCATACGCCGCGCCGTCCAGCCGATTCTGGCCTCGGCGGCGACTTTGTGGATTACGGCCAGGCGGCCGTCATAGGCAATGCGCCAGTTAAGGGCGATGGCGGCAAGGCAGAAATCATATTCCTCCCAGGCGAAGAAGAAATCCGCGTCGTACCCGCCAACGGCGTTCCAGGTGACGCGACGGATGGCGTGGCCCGCGCCAACGAAGGTGGTTGTATCGAAACGCTTCCCGTTGAGCTTCAGCAAGGGCTTCGGGTAGCCCCAACTGGAGAGGTCGGGGTGCTTGCCGTCCATAGCCAGAATGTTGAAACCAAGCGCGCCGAGATCTGGGTTTTGCAGGAATGTCTGGTGGGCCCGGGCGACGACCCAGTTGCTCTCGAAAGTCGCGTCATTGTCGAGGGCGACGATGATCTGCCCGTGACCGAGGGCAGTGGCGAGGTTGCGCCCGCCTGCCACGCCTAGATTCCGCCCCGCATCGTAGAGCGCGAAATGGGGGGATTTTGAAAATGCACGTGTAAGGTCACGCAGCATCTCGGAATCCGACCCTTGGTCCAGAACCGTGACATGAAACACGCCGCCGCGCTGCCGGAGGGCGGAGGTGATGGCCTCGTGTGTTTCCCGAGGGCGGTTGAAGGATAGGATGATGATGTCGGCGTCATACCCACCGAGCGGAGGCGGTGAACCGGCAATCCGCCGCGCCTGCGCCGGCTCACCAGGCATTTGTCTGCGAGAATACGATGGGAATTGTTTGCAGCATGATCGAGATGTCGAGCCAGAGCGACCAGGACTGGATGTATTCGAGATCGCTGGACAGGCGCTGCTCCAGGGCGCTGAGAGCGGGGGTTTCCCCGCGCTGCCCACGGATTTGCGCGAGTCCGGTGATGCCCGGCTTCACCCGGTGCCGCAGATGGTACAGACGGAGGGCATTCTCGAAGCTCATGCCCTCCACCTCCGTCTCTGGCGCGTGCGGGCGCGGGCCGACAAGGGACATATCGCCCTGAAAGACATTGATGAGCTGCAGCAATTCGTCGAGCGAGGTGCGGCGGAGGAAGCTGCCGATTCTGGTAACGCGGCTGTCGTTACGCTGTGCCTGCCGGAAGGGCCGGGAGGGCTCGAGGTCATGGTCCGGAATTTCAGCACCGAGAACTGACGGCCATGCGCGCCGATGCGGGTTTGCCGGAAGATCACTGGGCCGGGGCTGCTGAGTCGCACGAGACAGGCGGCGATGAGCAGCACCGGCGATGTGAGCAGCAGAAGCAGCAGGCTCCCGAGGACATCGAAAACACGCTTCGCATGGTTGCGGGAGGTTACCAGATCGTCAGTGACGATGGGGATGAGCTTGCAGCTCCCGGACCGGGTTTTGAGCATCGGCGGCAGATTCTGTGCGACGTCGAAGGCCATCCAAATACGTGCCGGATAACCGCCATGCGAAGCGATGAGCAGAACAGTGAAGACGCAGAGCAGGGTCCAAAAGCAGAGATTCCGCTGAAGATTTTCGCTGCTTTGGCGGAGCAGGCTGCCGAGCAGAGGCGGAATGAGAATGGCCAGGATGTCCGCCGCGCAAGTTTGGAACGCGGCCGGTAGTTTTGGATAGATTACAATCTCAGGCTGATCGTGGCGTACCCCGCCGTAAATCATACCCGCAGACGCGTGTAGCCCTGCCATGGCCGATTCGCCTAATGGTTGTAAAAATGATGCTTGCCTTACTTGTAGTTGTATTAACTAAATACATACCTTTTGGAAAGAAAATAGTTAAAGCTTAGTCCTGCAATTGAGCCTGCAATGATTGCAAGTACAGGTTGTGAATAAAAAAATTCACTTCTTGAGATTAATATAAATAAAGTTCCGCGATTGGCGGCAAAACCGATGATATTGGCGGTCATAAATTTGGCCCATTGCACATGCGCCGCCGCATGGTTGTGGTGCCGGAATGTCCATAGGCGGTTGAGGGCCCAATTGGCCGTTGCCGCGACGATAAAGCTGCACGTGGCTGCGGCGTAGGGGTTGGTATAGAGCCGCAGCAGGTAGAATGTGCCCGTATCCCAGCAAAAGCCGCTCACGCCCACAATCGCGAAGCGGATGAAGCTCTCGCTGAAGCCCATGCGCGCCAGCAGGACAACGCAGGTGTCCAGACCGCCGAGAAGCCATCGGGACACCAGCTTGTTGCTCATGAGGGAAAGGGTGGGGACGGATGATCAGCTAGCAAACGGATCTTCCATCAGGATCGTGTCGTCGCGCTCAGGGCTGGTCGAGAGTAGGGTGACGGGGGCTTCCACCAGCTCTTCGATGCGCTTGACGTATTTGATTGCCGCTGCCGGTAGTTCCGCCCAGGAGCGCGCGCCGCGCGTGGAGCCGCTCCAGCCTTCCAGAACCTCGTAAATGGGCTGCGCCGCTGCCTGCGCCGCGACGCCGGCGGGCAGATGCCGGTAGGTTTGGCCGTTGATCGTGTAACCGGTGCAGAGTTTTAGCTCGGCAAAGCCGTCCAGCACGTCCAGCTTGGTCAGGGCCAGGCCTTGGATGCCGCCGACCTTCACGGCCTGACGGACCAGTGCGGCGTCGAACCAGCCGCAACGGCGCTTGCGGCCGGTGACGGTGCCGAACTCATGCCCGCGCTCGCCGAGCTGTTGGCCGGTTTCGTCGTGCAGTTCGGTCGGGAACGGGCCGGAGCCGACGCGGGTGCAATAGGCCTTGGCGATGCCGAGCACGCGGCCGATCGCGTCTGGCCCCATGCCGCTGCCGGAGGCCGCAGTGCCCGCTACGGTGTTGGATGAAGTGACGAACGGGTAGGTGCCGTGATCGACATCCAGCATCACCGCCTGAGCGCCCTCGAACAGAATGCGCTCACCGGCACGCTTGGCGGCGGCAAGACGTTCCCACACCGGCTCGGCATAGGGCAGGATCTTCGGCGCCAGCTCCAGCAGGCTGGCGAGCACGTCTTCTTTCTTGAAGGTCGGCGCGCCGAGGCCGGCCAGCAGCGTGTTGTGGTGGAGCAGCAGCTCGTCGAGCTTGGCGGAGAGGGTTTCCGGTTCCGCCAGATCGCAAACGCGAATCGCGCGGCGGGCCACTTTGTCTTCATAGGCCGGGCCGATGCCGCGCCCGGTGGTGCCGATCTTGCGGTCGCCGCGCGCGGCCTCGCGGGCGCTGTCCAGCGCCGCGTGCAGGGGCAGGATCAGCGGCGCGTTATCGGCGATGCGCAGGGTTTCCGGCGAGACCTGTAGACCCTGGGCGCTAACGCGTGCGATTTCCGCGAGCAGGGCGAACGGGTCGATGACGACACCGTTGCCAATGATGCCGAGCTTGCCGCGTACCAGGCCGGAGGGCAGCAGCGAGAGCTTATAAGTCTGGTTGCCGACCACCAGCGTGTGCCCGGCATTGTGCCCGCCCTGAAAGCGCACGACGATGTCGGCCCGGCTGGCAAGCCAGTCCACTACCTTGCCTTTGCCCTCGTCACCCCATTGCGCGCCGATAATTGTTACGTTGGTCATAGTAAGTCCTTAAAGAAGCGGGGTGATCGTCCCGTCTGAAAAAATATGGCTACAGCCAAGGCGCAGCGCCTCGTCTCGAGGGGCTTCATGCGGCGCCAGGCCGCTTATGGTGGCAAAGTTCCGTGCCCGGCC
>JAQUAC010000257.1 GCA_028687415.1 Acidocella sp.
GTTGGATATCCCGCTGATCCAGGGAACGGCGGAGGCGCTGCCGCTAGCCGATAACTCGGTCGATTTCGTGGTGATGGGCTATGCCATCCGTCATATCGCTGATCTTGGTATCTGCTTCGCCGAATTCCGGCGGGTGCTGCGGCCCGGCGGTACGCTGCTGCTGCTGGAAGTCAGCAGCCCTAAAAACGCTTTTTTTAAATCGACGCTGGCGCAGTATCTTGGGCGCGCGGTGCCGCGCCTTAGCCAGTGGGTGACGCGGCAGCCAAAGGTGCGTAGCCTGATGAACTACCATTGGGAAACGATGGAGGGCTGCATCGCGCCGCCGGTCATCCTGGGCACCATGGCGCAAGCGGGGTTCGCGCAGTTGGTTTGCGAGGGGTGGTTCGACCTGTTCCACAGCTATGCAGGCCGGAAGTAAGGCGGTTCCTGCCGGTGAGAGTGTGATTTTGCAGCAATCTGTTTCAAACCCGGCAGCCCCGCTAGTGCTCCGTTATGCCAACGCCGCCACTGCCCGCACGTTGCTGGCCCAACAGGCGGGAGTACTGGGTGTCGTCGGCTTCGGCGCGTCGCGTCCCGGCTTTCTGCCGGAAACCTGCCCCTTTATCGCGGCACCGTTATCGCCCGTGAGCGGTGGGGAGGTGTTCGAGATATGGAGCGCCGCCGCCCCGTGCCTGCCAGTAAAAGCCGGGCCGGTGTCCGGCGCCTGTAATAATGAGTTCGCCTTTGGCGTGGTCACGCTCGACGAGGCCGGGAGTGCCTCTCTGGAGGCGGCGGTTCAGGCTGCGTATGTGAGCATTTTTGATTTCCTGGACGAGGCGGGCTTTGCCGCGCCGGTCCGGTTCTGGAATTATCTGACGGCGATCACGCAGGATGATGGTGGCCTAGAACGCTACCGGCGGTTCAATGTCGGGCGGCACAGGGCCTTCACCGCGCGGCTGCGCCAGCCCCTGCCGCCGGCGGCCAGTGGTGTTGGCGGGCATCATGGCGCATCGGTGATCTATTTCCTCGCGGCCCATGAACCGGCACGGACCGTGGAGAACCCTCGTCAGGTCAGTGCTTTTGCCTACCCGCCGGTCTATGGCCCGCGCAGCCCTAGTTTTTCGCGTGCCTCCATCCATGCACGGGGCGGGCTGTTTATCTCGGGCACGGCGAGCATTGTCGGCCATGAGAGCCGCCATATCGGCGATTTGCATGGCCAAATCGCGGAGACGATCGAGAATTTGCGCGCGTTGATGGACGCCATGGCAGCCTCTCCGCAATGGGCATTCAAGACCTATCTGCATAATCCCGCTGACCGTGAAGCGGCTGACCGCGCGCTTGTGGCGGCATTTGGCCCCGGCTGCCCGCGCATCTATCTGCACGGCGATATTTGCCGCGCCGAACTGCTGGTGGAGATCGAAGCCTTTCAATCTGGAGAAGCGACACGGTGACAGCCGCGGTGCATCAGAACGAACATCTGATTTTCACCATCCTGCTGCAGCTGATCATCATGATCGGCGCGGCGCGCGTGATGAATACTGTGTTCCGCAAATTCCGCCAGCCCGGCGTTATCGGCGAGATCGTGGCGGGGCTGTTGCTGGGGCCGTCATTCTTCGGTCATTTTTTTCCGGGACAGTCGGCGGCGCTGTTCGGTGCGTCGGCATCGCCGGCGATCGTCGTCATCAGCCAACTCGGGCTGATCCTGCTGATGTTCCAGATCGGCATGGATTTTGAGTTCAGCCATTTGCAGGCCAAGCGCAACCGAAACGGCGTGCTGGTTATTGCGGCGCTGTCTGTCGGCGTGCCGCTGGGGCTGGGGATTTTGGCCGGGCGGATCTCCGCGCAGGTTTTAGCCCCTGGGCTGAATGCCGTTACCTACAGCCTGTTCGTGGGCGTGGCGCTGGCGATTACGGCGGTGCCGATTTTGGGACGGATTCTGCGCGAGTTCGGCCTGAACCGGACGGAACTTGGCGTCGTCGCGATTTCGGCGGCGGCGATCAACGATGTCACCGGCTGGGTCTTGCTGGCCGGTGTCTCCGCCTATGCCACAGCCCAACTTTCGCTGGGCGGCATTGGCGGGCAGATCGGCGGATTGGCGCTCTTTGTGGCGGTGCTATGGGGGGCGTTGCGGTCGTTTGTGGACTGGCTGCTGAAGCGGCTTCCGGTGCGCGAGGGGGAATTGCCGCCCAATCTCATGGGCATCGTGCTTTGCCTGGTGCTGGTGCTGGCGATCTGCACGTTTGAGCTGGGGATTTTTGCCATCTTCGGGGGCTTTGCCGCCGGGCTGCTGTTTCACCGCAATAAGGCGTTTGTCGAAGCTTGGCGCCGGCAGGTCGGGCAGTTCGTCTTGGTGTTTTTCCTGCCGATCTTTTTCACCTCCACCGGCCTCAGGACAAATCTTCTCGGGTTGAACACGGGGGTGGATTTGCAATGGCTCGGCATCATCCTGGCAGTTTCCCTGCTCGGCAAGATCATCCCGGTCTATCTCGGGGGGCGGCTGACGGGGTTCAGCCATGACGAGTCCTGCATCCTGGGCGCACTGATGAACACGCGGGCGCTGATGGAGCTGATCGTTCTCAATATCGGTTACGATCTGGGCTTCATTCCGCAATCGATGTTCACCATGCTGGTGGTGATGGCGGTGGTCACCACGCTCATGACCGGGCCGCTTTTGAAGGTTCTGCTGCCGCGCATCCGCCACGCCATTCCGGAAGGGGTTGAGGCGTAGTTGGACAGGGGGGACCCCCGGAGCTAAATCGGGTCGCGTATAATGAGGGGCTTTCAGCGCTTGGCACAGCAACACGAAACGTCACAGGATTGCGAGGTGCTCGTCATCGGCGGCGGCCCCGGCGGCGCCACCATCGCGGCGCTGCTGGCGGAGCGTGGGCGCCGGGTGGTTCTCGTTGAGAAGGACCGGCATCCCCGCTTCCATATCGGTGAGTCGCTGCTGCCGCATAACTTGCCCCTGCTCGACCGGCTGGGCGTGCGCGAGCAGGTTGAGAGCAGCTCGATGCATAAATACGGCATCGAATTTGTCTCCCCCTATCATGGCAAGACCGTGAACTATGATTTCGCGAATGCGCTGGATAAGGGCTTCCCCTATTCGTTCCAGGTCCGCCGCTCGACCTTCGACCATATTCTGCTGAAGAATGCCGCCGCCAAGGGGGCGGAGGTGATTGAGGGCTGCCGCGTCACAGGAGTTGATTTTTCCGATACGGATTACCCAGTCGTCACGGGGCGCGATGAGGATGGGGCCACACGGCTATGGAAGGCCGCCTTCGTGGTCGATGCCTCTGGCCGCGACACGCTGATGGCGGCGCAGTTGGACATGAAGGCGCGCAACCCCAGGAATAACAGCGCCGCGATCTTCGGGCATTTCACCGGCGCGCGCCGACTGCCCGGAAAAGCGGAAGGCAATATTTCCATTATCTGGTTCGACAATGGCTGGTTCTGGTTTATCCCGCTTTCAGACGGCACGACCAGCGTCGGCGCCGTCTGCCCAGGGCCGTTCTTTAAGAACCGGGGTACTGATCTGAAGAGCTTCTTCATGAGCCTCATTGCCTCCAGCCCCGAAATTGCCGACCGCCTGAAGGACGCCGAACTGGTGGGGGAGGTGACTGCGACGGGCAATTACTCCTATGGTGTGCAACGCACGAGCGGCCGCAATTTTATCTTGGTCGGTGATGCCTGCGCGTTTATCGATCCGGTGTTCTCCAGCGGCGTGTTTTTCGCTATGAGCACGGCGTTCTGGGGGGCAGATGCGGTGGAAGCCTGCCTCAGCGCGCCGCAACATGCGAGCCGCGCCCTGGCGCGCTACGATGCTGCGGCGCGTAGAACCCTGGAGGCTTTCACCTGGTTCATCTACCGCATCCGTGAACCCGCGATGCGTAATTTGTTCATGGGGCCGCGCAACTGGTTCCGGGTGGAAGAGGCTGTGCTGTCGCTGCTGGCCGGTGATATTACCGCTGGCTGGCGGCTCCGCGCACGGCTGTATATCTTCAGGGCGATCTATTACTTGACGAAGCTGTCGCTACCGCGTTGGGCCCCTGGCAAGCCCGAGGCGGCCCGCTAAGGGAGCCGCCATGCAAGCGCGCGCGG
>JAQUAC010000258.1 GCA_028687415.1 Acidocella sp.
GGAGATGGCGGCAGAGCAGATAGGCGAACCAGGCGGCGGCCACCGGCGCGGTGACGATATAGGGATTATAAGTGAGTACCGGCCCGGCGAGCAGCGTGAGTGGCGCGGCCAGCAGCCCGAGTAACGGCACAGAGGTAATCCAGAGCAGCGAGACGCCGGTGGGGTACCATATTTGCCGCGTGAACAGCGGGTCGAGGTGGTGCGTCAGCGCATAGGGCCACCAGGCGAGGAACCAGGGCGAATCCCACGGGTCCGCGCCCTGACCGGAAAGTTCACGGGTGAGCGAGGCCCCGTGCCAGACAAAAACGGCAGCCAAAGCGGCGTAGACCAGAAGCGCCGCAAAATGCTCCCGCCACCGGGATGACAGGAGCCCGCCGTTCCGCATGCGATTAGAGCTTCGGGTCGGTCAGGCCGGTGGCGCGGATGCGCGCGGCTTCCTCATCCCAGCCCGGACGCTCGGCGACGCGCAGGAAAAGGTCCACCTTCGTCTCCAGCAGCTTGCTCAGCTCAGCGCGGGCGCGGGCGCCGATTTCCTTGATCCTGGCTCCCTTGGCGCCGATCAGGATCGCCTTATGCCCCGTCCGGGCCACATAAATCACCGCGTCGATACGAACCTTGCCGCCAGACTGGGACTTGAAACTCTCGGTCTCGACCGTGGTACCATAAGGCACCTCATCCCGCGTTTGCAGGAATATCTGCTCGCGCACAATCTCCGCCGCCAGCAGCCGGTCCGGCAGGTCGGTCATCTCATCCTCGGGGTACAGATACGGCCCCTCCGGCAGTTTGGCCGTGCAGAAATCCAGCAGCACCTCAATGCCGTCCCCGGTATTGGCGGAAATCATGAATACCTGCTCGAACTCTCCAAGCGCCGCCAGGTCCTGCGTCAGCGGCAGCAGCTTCTGGCGGTCGATCAGGTCGATCTTGTTCAGCACCAGGGACATCTTGCGCCCGGTGGCGGCGACCTTGGTGACGATCTCGCGCACCGCGTCAGTCAACCCAGCCTTGGCATCCACCAGTAGCAGCACGTAATCAGCCTCGGCGGCACCGTCCCAGGCGGCGGCGACCATGGCGCGGTCCAGCCGGCGCTTGGGGGCAAAAATGCCGGGCGTGTCCACGAAGATGAGCTGCGCGTCATCACGCACCAGAATCCCCAGCACGCGCGCGCGGGTAGTCTGCGCCTTCGGCGTCACGATCGAGACTTTCGCCCCGGTGAGGCGGTTGAGCAGGGTGGATTTCCCCGCATTCGGCGCGCCAATCAGCGCGATGAAACCGCATTTGCTCATTCCGGCAATACTCCTAATAGATTCCGCGCCGCTTCCTGTTCAGCGGCGCGCTTGGCCCCGGCTTGCGCCTCGGCGCTGGCCTCGCCCACGCTGACGCGGATGACGAAGAGCGGGGCGTGCGAGGGGCCGGATTGTTCAACCACCGTATAGGCCGGCAGCGGCAAGGAGCGCTTCAGCGCCCATTCCTGCAACGCGGTCTTCGGGTCTTTCGGCGGCGCGCCCTGCGCCGCCACGGCGCCGGACATCATCCGCCGAATGAAATCTTTCGCGGGCGGCATTCCCGCATCCAGGTACATGGCGCCGATCATTGCCTCCAGCGCGTCGGCCAGCACCGTAGCCTGGGTGGAGACCCCGCGCTTCGCCTCGCCAGGGGCGACGGTGAGCATGCTTGCCACATCATGTTCCTCGGCAATGGCGGCGAGCGAGGGCTTGGAAACCAGCGCGGCCAGCCGGGGGCCAAGCTTGCCCTCCTGCTCCTTGGGGAAACGCTCGATTAGCCATTCCGCCACCACGAGCCCAAGCACGCGGTCGCCAATGAATTCCAGCCTCTCATTGGAGCCCACCCCCTTGGCGCCTGCGGCGGAACGGTGGGTGAGCGCCTCGCTCAGCAATTCAGGCCGGATGAAGACGTGGCCCAGCAGAGCCTGGGCGGCCTCGATCTGGCTCACGTGATGCTGTGGAACATCCGGTTCCAGCGGATCTCGAAGGGCCACTCCCAGACCTCCCAGAACGGATGCTTCAAATCGATGGAGAAGAAGATGAGCTGCGCCGGGCCGATGACGTTTTCCATCGGCACATAGCCCACCGGGCCGTCTAGAAAGCGCGAATCCTCGGAATTATCCCGGTTATCGCCCATCATGAAGAGGTCGCCCGGCGGCACGGTATAGACCGGGGTATTGTTGGGGTCGAAGCCGCCGACATCCTCGGGCGCGTCCGTCACCTTCAAAATCTGATGGACCTTGCCGCCCGGCAGCGTCTCCTGATAGTCGCGCGCCACCACCGGCATACCGGAGCTGTCATCGGTGTAGTCGCCCTCATCTACGCGCGGCACCTGCGTGCCGTTGATGAGCAACTGGCCGTTGGTCACCTGGATGGTGTCACCAGGCAAGCCGATCACGCGCTTGATGAAATCCTCGGACATGTCCCCCGGCGGGCGGAACACCAGCACATCTCCGCGCCTGATGGCATGGCCGAGCACGCGGCCTGAGAACAGGTTCGGCGCAAAGGGGAAGGAGAAGCGCGAATAGCCTTCGGCGAATTTATTCACCACCAGATAGTCGCCGACGAGCAGCGTTGGCACCATGCTGCCGGAGGGAATATAGAACGGCTCGAACAGGAAGCTGTGGATGCCCACCGCGATCAGCCCAGCATAGATGATGGTTTTAAAAAACTCGACCAAACCGCCTGAATTTCGTTCTTGCCGCGCCATCTATGGTAAATTCCTCAAATCTAGCCGCATCAAACCCGGCGGGGGAGTCTTGTCAAGAAAATCGCCGTTCCGAGACTGTTTTAGACGTCGCTCTGGTGGCCGGACTAGGTGTGGCTTTCGAGCCTTGGCGCATAGGACGGCCGCCCAAATAGACACAATAAAACAGTCTCTCAGCCCACGGCGCGGAAGAAGCGGTTCCAGCGCAGCTCGAAAGGCCACTCCCAGAACGCATAGGCCGGAGCATGCAAATCCATGGAACCCAAGATGAACACGGCAGGCCCCAGGAGATCCTCCTCCGGCACGTAGCCCACCGGGCCGTCCATGAAGCGCGAATCCTCGGAATTGTCGCGGTTATCGCCCAGCATGAAGAGATCACCCGGCGGCACGGTGTAAACCGGGGTGTCATTGGCGGGGCCGCCATCAGTCAGCTTAAGAATGCCATGTACCCTGCCACCAGGCAGCGTCTCGGTAAATTTCCGCGCCACCACCGGGCCACCATCGCTGTCATCCACATATCTGCCCTGGGCCGCACGAGGAGCCAGCTGACCGTTTATGTAAAGCTGCCCACCGGTGAGTTGTACGCTGTCCCCCGGCAGGCCGATGACGCGCTTGACCAGTATCTCGCCCGAGCCAGTGGGCGACTCGAAGACCACGACATCGCCGCGCCGGGGCGCGTGGCCAAAAATGCGCCCGTGAAACAGCGGCGGCGCGAAGGGCAGCGAATAGCGTGAAAACCCGTAGGCGAATTTGTTGACAAAAAGATAATCCCCCGCCAGCAGGGTGGGCACCATGCTGCCCGAGGGTATCCAGAACGGCTGGAACAGGAAGCTGTGGATGCCTAACGCCAGCAGACCTGCGATGGCGAGGGTTTTTATGGTCTCAGCCAAGCCTGGGCGTTGCATCGGATTACCTGTCATTAATGGCCGGGCTTCAACCCCGGCGCTTGCGGCTTGTCAATAAATCGGTGCAGAGAGACCCCGCATGACCCGCTTGGAGACGAAATCAGCCATGTCCAACCGCTCCGGTTTCTCCTACACGGCGCTGGCCGCCGCCCTGGTTCTGGCCTCCCCGGCCTTCGCCAAGACGCATCACGCCGCTCCCGCCGCCACCAGCGGCGCCACGGACAAGATTGGCGCCACGGCGGCGCCCTCCGGCCCGCCGCCAGTGCCAGACAGCCCGGCCGCCGGCAAATCCACCCCCACCCCGCCCGTTCTGCCGGACATGACGGCCTATGTGCTGATGGACGCCACCACCGGCGCCATTCTGGCCGAGGCCGCGCCACACAAGCAGCTGCCCCCCGCCAGCCTGACCAAGCTGAGGACCGCGCATCTGGTCTATCAGG
>JAQUAC010000259.1 GCA_028687415.1 Acidocella sp.
TGAAGGCCGCGATGCCCGTGCTGGACAGCACGTCGCACGCCGCCGCGCGAGGGCAGGGGCATATAAACCAAACAGGTTTATTCCGCCTCTCCGCTGTGTACGCGGCGATGAATGAGCGTTGCCGTTCACCGGGCGGGCAAGCGCAGCTGGCGCGCGAGGTCGGGGTCTCGGTGCAATTCATCAACGCGGTTCTGAACGCGCGGAAAAGCCCGACGCCAGCGCTGCTGCACGCGCTTGGTTTCCGCAAGGTCGTGGCATTCGAGAGGGTGGCATGAGCGGCGTGATTGATCTGGCGCAGCGCCGGGAGGCTGGCATCATGGCGGTGCAGACCGATCTGGAAGACTTCACCGGCCGCAACCCCGAGAATGAGATCAGGGTCAGCAACATCGCTGGCGAGCGCCTGCGCAGTATCGTGGAGCGCATCGAGCGGCTGGAGGAAGAGCGCAAGGCAATCGGCTCCGACATCAAGGACATTTTCGGCGAGGCAAAGTCCGCCGGGTTTGATGTGAAGGTGCTGCGCCAGCTGATCCGCATCCGCAAGCAGGAACCGGCCGAGGTGGAGGAGCAGGAGACGCTGCTCGACATCTACCGCCGCGCGATTGGGATGTGAGCGGCATGAGCGCCACCATCCAGTTCCGCCTGGCCGCGCCGCTGCTGCTGCCGAACCGCAAGGGGATTGCGCGCAGCCGCGCGGCGGGCGCTGCCCGGGTGAAGCGGGAGCGCATCGTGCTGGCGAGCGAGGTGATGGTGCTGACCGTTGGGCGGCGCCCGGTCGCGCCATTCCGATACGCTGCGGTGCGCGTCTTCCGGCACAGCGTGCAGGAGCCGGACACGGATAATTTGTATGCCGCGTGCAAGGGGCTGCTCGACGTGTTGCAGCCCGCCACCGCTAAGCGGGTTTTTGGTCTCGGCATCATCGCCAATGACAAGCCAAACGTCTGCCACATCGAGGCGCATCATGTGCCCGCCGCGCGGCGGCTGGATCAGTGCACCGTGGTGGAGATCCGCGAACTGAGTGCCGGCGAGATGAACGCCCACCAAACCGCCGCGCGCCTGCGGGCGCTGGGAGAGGTGGCATAATTTCAAACCTGATTCCGCTGCCCGCGCGGCGGCGTAACCTGAAGGAGAGCAGTGCAATGAGTAAGCCTGGCTTAGCCGAACATAATGAGCGCATCATCCGGGATGTAATCTCGGTCGCGGTCTACGCGCTGGATGAAGGCTTTCCGATGCCGAGCGCTGGAGCGATTGCCCGCGTGACGGGTGACCACCACAACAGTGTGCGCAAGGTCTGTGAAGCGCTGAAGCAGGACGGCACGATCCAGATCGGGCCCGGGCGGCGTGTGCTGGAGGTGCGGGTCTGATGGCGCGCATCCGCAGCATTCACCCCGGCCTGTTCACCGACGAGGCCTTCATGACCGCCAGCGTCTATGCCCGCCTCCTGCTGCCGGGCATCTGGTGCGAGGCATGGGATGACGGGGTGATCGAGTGGCGGCCGCTGCGCCTCAAGGCCAGGCTGTTCCCGGTCGATAACGTCGATATGGAAGGGTTGATGGCCGAGCTGGTGGCGCTCGAGTTTCTCAAGCCCTTCGAGGTGGACGGGCGCGAGTATGCGGCCATCCGCAACTTCCGCAAATGGCAGAACCCGAAGAAGCCGAATTCCAGCGGTGTGCTGCCGCCGGAGCTGGCGGGGTTTGTGTGCTTGCCGCTGGAGGAGGTGAGGCAGGAAGGCGGCGATACCGCACCCCCGGAAATTCCACACCAGGGCGGCACCGCTTCCGCACGTCTGGAGAACCAGTTCCGAACTGGTTCGGAACTCGCCGGGCAGAAGGGAGGAAGGGAGGAAGGGAAGAAAGGAGAATATTCACTCTCTCCGCGCGAGGCGCGGGTGGCGCCGGACCAGCCGGCGCCGGGAGAGCGTGATGGGAAGATCAATTTCCAGGGCGATGGCTTCGCTGAATTCTGGGCGGCTTACCCTGCCGCCGCGCGGCGGGCGCCCGACTTTGCCCGCAAGGCCTATCAGCGCGCGCTGAAGCGTGGCGCCACGCCGGAGGGCATTCTGGCCGCCGTGCGGCGTGAGCGCTGGCGCGATGACCCGCGCTACATCCCAGCGCCGGAGCGTTGGCTGGATGGCGGTTCCTGGCGCATGGCGGCGGCAGAGGCGGAGGCCGAGCCTGCCGCCCAGCAGCAGCGCATGGCGGTGCGCAACCAGTACGCGGGCTGGGATGTGGCTGACCACATGGCCCTGGCGGATTGGGATGCGGCCGAGGCCAGCGGGGAGTGGCGCAGCCGTGATGCGCGCCGCAACCAGCTGCCGGTGGCGGAGCGCCGGGCGGAGCTGTGGGCGGATGTGCAGCGCCGCTCGCCCAAGGCAGCCAGGCTGATCGAGGAACGCGGCAATGCCGTGCTGGAATGCCAGGCGGCGGCGTGAACCGGCTTCCCGCCAGCGTGAAGGTGATTGCCGAAGTGCTTGGGCGTGAGCGGGCGCTGTACCTGATCGGCCAGCTGCCGCGCTACTACCGTCGCGATGGGCGCTGGCCGGGGGCGCAGTCCAGCGAGACCATCCTGTACGTGCCCAAGGCGTTGCCGCCGGGCCACCGGCTGACGCGGCTGCTGGGCTGGCAGGACGCCATGAAGCTGGTGCGGGCTTTTGGCGGTGAGATTTTAAAGCCCGCCTGCTGTGCTGAGATTTACCGGCCGTTCCGTGACGCGGGCATCGTCGCGATGGTGGCGGCGGGCGAGGCGCATGAGGTGGTGGCCGGGCTGATGGGGGTGAGTGCCAAGCACGTCAAAAACCTGCTCCGGGAAATCCCACGGGAGGACGCATCCGCCCTGGTCCGCAACATGCCGCCGATGAGCACAGCAGGGACCATGAAGATGATGAATAATCGCCGCCAGCGTCAACGCGGGAAGGCGCGATGATGGGGCGTTTTGAGCACGCGTTCGATTTGCTGGTGGCGGCGGCATTCGGCGCGCTGGCTTCGTTGCCGTTCCACCCGACCGTGGACACGATGCTGAAGCGGGCCTTCTGCGTGGCCATGGCGGCTGTCGGCGCGTCCTATGTCACGCCGCTGGCGGCTTCGTATTTTGCGCTGGATGACGGCAAGCTGGCCGGGCTCGGGTTTTTGGTCGGGCTGTTCGGCTTGTCATTTGTGCAGGCGGCGATGACGGCGATCCGCAACGCGGATTTGTGGGGGCTGGTGCGGGAGCGCCTTGGGGGTTCGAAGTAATGAGCGCGCTGTATCTGACAGCCTGCGCCATTGTCTTCACCTGGTCTTCGTACTGCGTGCTGTCGCCGCGTGTGCATGACGGGCTGATCGGCAAGCTGCTGTTCAGCACGGCGGCCGTGGCCGCGGCGGCGCAGCTGATGGGGGCAGCACATTATACCGCTGCCGTGCTGGCCTGGGCGCTGGCGCTGCTTTGTGTGCGGCAGTGTTTTCTTAAATTGATTGGCAGGAGGACGCACCATGCCCAGGATCACGCCTGATCAGGCTGGTAGCAAAAACCGCTGCGCGTTTCTGGATATGATCGCAGCCAGTGAGATTGGCGCCAAGCTGCTGGCGGCATCGGATGATGGTTATAACGTGCTGGTGGGCAGTACGCCGGCGCGGCCCTTATTGTTTAAGGACTATCGCGACCATCCCAACATCTACAGCGCGCCGTGCAATTCCACGGCGGCCGGGCGGTATCAGCTGTTGTACCGCTGGTGGAAGCCTTATCGTGATTTGCTGCATCTGAGTGATTTTAGCCCGGTGGCGCAGGATCGGGTGGCGTTGCAGCAGATCCGCGAATGCCGCGCGCTGGCGGACATCGATGCCGGCCGCTTCGGCGCGGCGGTAGCGAAGGTGGCGCATATCTGGGCTTCGTTGCCCGGCTCCTGCTGGCAGCAGCATGAAAACAAACTGGCGCAGCTGCAGGTGGCTTATGTGCAGGCGGGCGGGCAGGTGGCGGTATGACCACGCTGTTGCTCCAGAAGATAGCGGCATGACGGCGCTGTCGCTTCTCAGCCTGGCGCGCAAGTTCGCACCTTATATCTGCGGCATTGCTATCCTGGCTG
>JAQUAC010000260.1 GCA_028687415.1 Acidocella sp.
CAGGAGAATTCCGGTGTGTCGTTGCGGTGGGAAATTAAAAGAATTGGAGTGCCGGTATGATTCGCGTGGCTGTTCTCATGGGGGGTATGTCGTCGGAGCGTGAGGTGTCCATGCGCTCTGGCACGCAGGTGGCCGCGGCGCTGCGCGAGGCCGGGTTCGAGGTTGTGCCGGTGGAAGTGGGTGAGGATTTGGCCGCATTGCTGGTTGCGCTCACGCCGCGCCCGGACGTGGTGTTCAACGCGCTGCACGGGCGCTTCGGCGAGGATGGCACGATTCAGGGCGTGCTGGATTATCTTGGCTTGCCCTACACGCATTCCGGCGTGCGCGCCTCGGCGCTGGCCATGGACAAGGCCGCCGCCAAGGCGGTGTTCGCCGCCGCCGGGCTGCCGGTGGCGCCGCACCGGATCATCGACATTGCCGAACTGGCCGACCATGACCCGCTGCCGCCGCCCTATGTGGTGAAGCCGGTGAGCGAGGGGTCTTCGGTGGGCGTGCATATCGTCAAGCCGGGTGACAACTCCCGGGCCGAAATTGTGGCGAACTGGCATTTCGGCCCGGCCATGGTGGAACAATATATCCCCGGGCGGGAGCTGACCGTGGGCGTGCTGGAGGACCGCGCGCTGACCGTGACGGAAATTCTACCGACAGAGAAATTCTACGATTATCAGGCCAAATACGCGGCGGGTGGCTCGCGCCATGTGCTGCCGGCGGAGGTCCCCGAGGCGATCAGCAAGGCGGCGAAGGATATCGCCGTGGCGGCGCACAAGGCGCTGGGGTGCCGTGGCGCCTCACGCTCCGATCTGCGCTATGACGACGCCTCCGGGCGGCTGGTGCTGCTGGAGGTGAATACACAGCCGGGCATGACCGCGACATCGCTGCTGCCGGAGCAGGCGGCGCATGAGGGCATGGACTTTCCGGCGCTGTGCGCCTGGATGGTGGAGAGGGCGACATGCCGCGCTTAGGCGCCGGGCAAAATACATTGGAAGTGGGGGCTCCCCCGCCACGAGCCGGACGTGCGCGCACATCTCGCAAGCCGCCACCGCCGCAGGACCGGTTGACGCAGCGCACGCTGTTCATCCGCCGGGTAAAGCGTAGCCTGAGGCCGGGGCTGTGGTTTTTGGGAATTGTTTCAGTGCTGGGTGTTGGGGCCGCGTTGGTGCACAGCCTGCCATCCGCCACCGCACCAGCAGCGGTTTCGGCTCCGGCGGCAGAGGCGACGCCAGCAAAGCCGCCCTCCAACTGGGGGCTGGCGGCATTGGCGGCGGATCTTGGGCTGCGGATCAGCAACGTGCAGGTGAATGGCGGGCAGACCACGGACCCGGCTATGCTGCAGGCGGCTATTGGGGTGAAGGTAGGGGACCCGGCACTCGGCTTCTCGCTGGACGCAATGCGGGCGCGGGTGGAGCAGCTGGGGCCGGTGCAATCGGCCACGGTGGAGCGCGTGCTGCCAGGCACGCTGATCGTTAACGTCGTCGAGCGCAATGCCTTTGCGATCTGGCAGACCACCAGCAATGGGCAGCCGAGTTTCGTGCTTATCGACAAGCAGGGTAATGTGATCGTCGATCAGGATGCGGCGGCGGCGAAGCGGCGCGAGCCGTCTCTGCTGCTGCTGACGGGCGCGGATGCGCCAGCGAATGCGGATACGCTGATCACGGAATTGAAGGCCGCCCCGGCTGTGCTCGCGCATGTGACAGCGGCTGAGCGCGTGGACGGGTTGCGCTGGAACCTTATCTTGAAAAACCAGACGGTGGTGAAGTTGCCGGCGCAGGGCGAGGCCGATGCGATCGGCCAGATCGCGGCGCTGCAACAGAGTATGCAATTGCTCGACAGGCCGGTGGAGGCGATTGATCTGCGCCAACAGGGCAGGCTTGTTGTGCGGCCTTACCCGGCGGCGGCACCGCCACAATCGTCGAAAACGCCCAAGCAGGAGAGACAATGAGCAGCATGTCACGCCGAGCGCAGGGAATGGACAAAGCGGTGAAGCCGCCGCCGGATGAGACGATGCGGACAAGGAATGTCCGCTCTGGCCCGTTCGGCGTGCTGGATATCGGCTCCACGAAAATCGCCTGCCTGATTGGGCGGGCGGAGTCGGATGGCCGTCTGCGCGCGCTGGGGTTCGGCTGGCAAAAGAGCCGGGGGATCAAATCCGGCGGCATCGTGGATCTGGAAGAGGCGGAACGGGCGATCCGTGCCGCCGTGGGCGCGGCGGAGGATATGGCCGATACGCGGCTTAAATCCGTGTATGTGAACCTCTCTTGCGGGCAACCGGAGTCGCGCCTGTTCAACGTGCAATGGCCGGTGGATGGGCGCGCGGTGACAGAGGATGACATCAAGCGCGTGGTACGTGAGGCGCGGGCGCGGGCGAGCAGCGAGGGGCGGGCGACGATCCATGCACTACCGCTGAGTTTCTCCACCGACGGCACGCCGGGCGTGATCGACCCGCGCGGGTTGTTCTGTGATACGCTGACGGCGCAGTTGCATGTCATCGACGCCGGCAGCACGGCGCTGCGCACGCTGGCCGCCTGCCTCTCGCGCTGCGAGCTGGACATTGCCGCACTTGTTTCAGCGCCGATGGCGGCGGGGCTGGCCTCGCTGGTGGGTGATGAGCGCGAGCTGGGCACCACCGTGATCGACATGGGCGGCGGTACGACGACGATGGCGGTGTTCTCCGAGGGCCAGGTGCTGCACACGGCGCAATTGCCGGTGGGTGGGATTCACGTGACCACGGATATCGCCAAGGGACTCTCGACCTCCATTGCCCATGCGGAGCGGCTGAAGGCGCTGTACGGCAATTGCGCGAGCAGCCCGGACGATGCGCGTGAGCTGCTGCCAGTGCCGATGGTGGGCGAGGCGGAGCATCACATCGCGCAGACGCCGCGCTCACATCTCATCGCCTGCATCAAGCCGCGACTTGAGGAGATTTTTGAACTTACCAAGGACAGGCTGGAAACTGCGGGACTTGGCCGGGCCGGTTCGGCGCGGGTGGTGCTGACCGGCGGTGCCTCGCAACTGGGCGGTGTGCGAGAGCTGGCGGCACATGTGCTCGACCGTCATGTGCGGCTGGGGCGGCCGGGTGCGATGATCGGCCTGCCGGACTCAGCAAGCGCTCCGAACTTCGCGACGCTGGTGGGATTGCTGGCCTTTGCCACGGGCGACGGGCAGACCATGCATGATATTAACTTCGACGCCGAGCGGGGGCGTGGCTGGTTCAGCCATTTTGTCGATTTTTTAAAAAATCGTGTTTGACATGAAAACGGGGCGTTCTTTACCGATTAATTCCGAGGAGATGAGCAGATGACATTGAACCTGACGATCGAAAAGCCAACGCATACGGATTTCACACCGCGAATCACGGTGTTCGGTGTTGGTGGCGGCGGGTGCAATGCCGTCAACAACATGATTGCGCTGAATCTGCCTGGTGTGGATTTCGTTGTGGCTAATACCGACGCGCAGCAATTGCAGCGCTCGTTGGCGGAGAAGCGGATTCAGCTTGGGCCGCATCTCACCCAGGGCAATGGCGCGGGCGGCCGCCCGGATATCGGTAAGCTCTCCGCCGATGAAGCCGCTGAAGATCTCGCTCGTCACCTCGAAAATACGCATATGGTGTTCATTACCGCCGGCATGGGCGGCGGTACGGGCACGGGGGCTGCGCCGGTCATTGCCCGGATGGCGCGCGAGCGCGACATCCTCACCGTCGGCGTGGTCACCAAGCCATTCGCCTTTGAGGGCAAGCGCCGCATGCGTGCCGCCGAGGAAGGCATCATCGAGATGCAGGCCTATGTGGACACGCTGATCGTTATTCCGAACCAGAACCTCTTCAAGGTGGCGAATGAGCGCACCGGCTGGAAAGAGGCGTTCGAGATGGCCGATAACGTGCTCTATATGGGCGTGCGCGGCGTGACCGATTTGATGGTGATGCCGGGCATCGTGAACCTGGACTTTGCCGACGTGCGCTCGGTGATGCGCGAAATGGGCAAGGCGATGATGGGTACGGGCGAGGCCGATGGCGAGGATCGCGCGATCCGTGCCGCCGAGGCCGCCATCAGCAAC
>JAQUAC010000261.1 GCA_028687415.1 Acidocella sp.
CTGGCCGCGCGGGTCGGCGGATGCAGTGCAGGAAGCCTCACCGCCCGGCACGTTGCCAGGGCAGGAGATGACATTGACCCGGCCCGGCTCAGCCACGGGCGCGCCAGGTTTCTTGGCCAGGGCGTTATTGAGACCATCAGCAGCGGCTAGCGCGGCGGCGGACTGGCCTGTGCCGGTGGTGGCGGCACGGAAGGCAAGCCCGCCCCGCGTGTAGGCGACGGCGGCGGCAAGGTCTGCCGCCGGATTGGTGCGGGGCGAGGCGGCGAGGATGATGCCCGTGCCCGGCGCAACGCGCCCGGTGCCGAAGAGGTTGTTGTCAGAGGTCGCGCAAGCGACCACGCCGCCTTTCTTGTCCAGCGCCATGAAGGCGGCGGAGGCGGGTAGCACCTTGCCTGGACCAGAGGCCACGGGCAGGTAGGCTGTGCTATAACCTTTGACGGAGCCAAATAACGGATTGGTGTATTTCGGCGTTGCCCCGGCCATATCCTGCGTGGTGAAACCGCCCCCGGCCTGCTGCGCGGCACTGGCAAGCTGCTGCGCGAAGATGCCCGCATAGAAGCCCTGCACGCCCTGGGTACGCAGAACCTCCAGCGTGGCGGCGAGGTCCGGTTGGGAAATAGTGGCCCCCACGGGCAGAAGGGTGCCATTGGGGGCGAAGATGCTGGCGGCACCGGAATCCGCCAGCAAGGCATTGCCGACCACATGCAAATCCGTCTCCAGCGCCGGAGAGAGCTGGGCGCTGCCGGCCAGGCGTTCGGCCGGCACAATAACCGCCGACGGCGGCAACTGGCCGTACCGCGCCTGCAAGGCAAGCAGGCCGCGCGCCAACATGGGCACGGCGGCCGGGCGGTCACCGGCGCTAACGGCGGGGGCCTTGGCGGGGAAGAGCAGCGCCACCGGCGGCTGCATATTGCCCTTCCCGTCCGGCATTTTCACGATGCAGGCGCCGCCGCCGCCCAGGCTGGCGCGGGAGGGCAGCGTCACAGCCATGGCGAAACCAGCCGCCGCCGCAGCATCCGCCGCATTGCCACCCTGATTGAGGATCTGCCGCGCGACGATGGCCGCCTGCGGCTCGTCCGCCACGGCATAGCCGAACACCGTGGGGGCGATGCTGCCTTGCCCCAGGCTGGCATTACCGCCAGCACCGCCGTTATCCAGGCCGAGGAGCTGGTGGCCCAGTACTCCGCAGCCGGAGAGAACCGAAAGGGAAGCGGCGGCGGCGAGGCGGAGAATGCGGCTTTGCAAGTTTATGCGCCCTCAAAAAAACGGAATCAGACCAGGACCGGCCCCAGCCTGATTAGCTGTGAATTATTCCACCGGCAACTTGCCCTCAGGCGCGCGGCACCGAGCCTGCTGGCGGCATGACGGGCGGGAGCGGCACGGCGGGCTGGCCATCGGACGTGACATTGAGCGCGATGGACGCGCCCAGCGCGTTGGCCATGTTTGTGGGCACAAGAATGGTGGTGCCACGATCCTTGTTCATATCGTAGATCAGGCTCATCTGGCGGATCTGCAACGCCACCGGACTAGCGGCATAGATATGCGAGGCGGCGGCGATCTGCTCGGCGATGGCGACTTCGGCGCTGGCCAGGGTCACACGGGCCTGCTTCTCCTTTTCCGCCTGGGCGTTGCGGCTCATGGCATCGTTCAGCTCGGGCGGAATTTTCACGTCGCGGATTTCCACGGCAATGTCGCCGATGCCCCAGCCATCGGCCTTACCACGGATGAGAGTTTGCAGCTTGTTGTCCATGGCCTCGCGGTTGGCGAGGATGTCGTTCAGCGTGGTGGCGCTGATCACTTCGCGCAAGGAGGTCTGCGCCACCTGCGCGATCATGCTCTGGTAATCGGTGAGTTCCGTGGCGGCGCGCTTCACGTCCTGCACACGCCAGAACATGATGCTGTCCATGGTCACGGAGACGGCGTCGGCGGTCAACGTGTCCTCGGCGGAGATGCGCGTGCTCTGCCGGCGCGTGTCCACCACGGTATAGACGTTCTCAAAGGCCGGGATCAGAAAATACAGCCCCGGCCCGCGCACGCCCGCGAAGCGGCCCAGACGCAGCACCACGGCACGCTCCCACTCCGCCGCCGTGCGCAGCGTCGCCCCCAGGATGATGCCTATGACTACCAGCCCGCCGCCGATAACCGGCTGCCCGAGAAAATAGACGCTGGCGGCGCCGAGAAGGATAAAGAAGAAGGAGATGACCGTTACGGCACTGTTCATTTTGCGCTCCTGGATGGGCTTGGCCGCACCCTAGCAGCAACCGGCTTTGCCCGCGACTCGCCCGGCACGCTAGACAGCCTCATGAACGATGACATCCTGCTGCTGCTCGCCATCCTGCTGGCGCTCGCCGCCACAATCCTCGCCGGACTCGCCTGGCGGGCCGCCCAATCCGCACCCGCGCGGCTGAACCTGACACTGGATAAGCTGCTGGCGGGCAACCGGGCGGAGGCGGAGTTTTTGCGCGCCTCCCTGGCGGCAACGGAAGGGCGGCTGACAACGGCGATCCAGACCGGCACGACTGACGCGCTGGCGAAATCCTTCGAGCAGATCAGTGCCGCGACCCGGAACGTGGCCAGCACGGTGGACGGGCTGCGCCGCCAGGCCGCCGAGGACGCCCAGAAAACGCTGGCGCTGCTGGAAACCCGGCTCGCCGCCATCCAGACCAGCGTGAATGAAAAGCTGCACGAGGCGGTGGAGCAACAGATGACCAACAGCTTCGCCCGCGTGCTGGAGCAATTCGCCCAGGTGCAGCTGGCAATGGGCGAGGTGCAGTCCGCCGCCGCGCAGATTAGCGACATCAAGCGCATCTTCTCCAACGTGAAGACACGCGGCGGCTGGGGTGAGACGCAGCTAGGCGCGCTGCTGGAGCAGATTCTCCCGCCCGGCGCGTTCGAGCGCAATTTCGCGCTGCGGGACGGCTCGCGCGAACGGGTGGATTTCGCGCTGCGCATGCCCTCGCGGGAAAAACTCTGGCTGCCGGTGGATGCCAAATTCCCCACCGAGGATTACGACCGCCTGCTTACCGCCGCCGAAAGCGGCGACGCCGAGGCCGAGCGCGCGGCGCGGGAGGGGCTGGCCGTGCGCGTGCGGCTGGAGGCGAAGAAAATTCGCGAAAAATACATACTGCCGCCGGAGACCGTGGATTTCGGCGTGATGTATCTGCCGAGCGACGGGCTGTTCGCCGAGGCGGCGCGGATTCCGGGGCTTATCGATGATGTGCGGACGAAGGAGAAGATCATCATCCTGGGGCCGACTTTACTGCCCGCCATGCTGCAAACCATCCATCTCGGGCACATCACGCTGGATCTGGAGAAGCGGGCGGGCGAGATCGGCAAGCTGCTCGGCGCCACGCGGGCGGAGATGACCAAGATGGACGACGTGCTCGGCAAACTGGCCGCCAACGCCTCGGCCATGAGCAGCAACATCGAGAAGGCGCGCGTACGCACCCGCGCCATGGGCCGCGTGCTGAAGAATGTCGAATTGGTGGAGGTGGAAACCGCGCAGGCGCTGCTGGGCATTGGCGCTGACGAGGAGGAATAGCTTGCCAGCAAGCCGACAAGCCCGCAAAACTCGGGGCATGCTGCGGCGTTCCCTGCTCTTGCTGGCCATCCTCGGACTTGGCGGCTGCCACCATGACCTCTCGCCCCAGGATGTGAGCATCCAGGGGCTGGTGCCGCCCCTCGCCTTTACCATGACCGACGTACAAACCGGGAAAACCGTCACAGCGGCGGATTTCCAGGGCAGCGTTATTGTGCTGTTTTTCGGCTATACCCACTGCCCGGATACATGCCCCGCCACGCTGTACAATCTGGGGCGCATCGCCCAGCGCATGGGGGCGAGTGCCGCGAAGCTGAAAGTCCTGTTCGTCACCGTGGACCCGGAGCGGGACACACCCGCCCAACTCGCGCAATATGTCGGCTTGTTCGGGCCAAACGTGGTGGGGCTGCGCGGCGATGCCGACCAGCTCTACGCCCTGGCCCGGCGCTACCGCGTGGTGTTCTCGGTAACCAAAACTCCCGTTTATGAGGTCACCCACTCCGCCGC
>JAQUAC010000262.1 GCA_028687415.1 Acidocella sp.
CCCAGTCCAGCAGCCACAGCCTGGCACCATCGTCAAACACATTCGCCGCCAGCAGATCGTTATGGCAAAAGGCAATATCCACCTTGCCTACGCGCTGCTCCAGCTTGTCGTTGACCTCCATCAGCCAACTTAAATCATTATCCAGCCGCGAGCCTGTCTTGCGCAGGCCCGTGGCATAGGAACGGTTGATGTGGAACACCCAGAAGGCGAGCAGCGGCCCCTGCAAAAACGTCGCCATGGCGGTATGGCAACGCCGCATCAGCGCCGCGATGCGCACCAGATTTTCCGGATGCCGCACCTCGTCCGCCTTCAGGCTGCGGCCCGGCAGCAGCCGGCTGACCATAACACCGGGTGCGGTATAGAAGATTTTAGGGGAGATGCCGGCGCGTGCCGCGGCCCTGGCGGCGGCCTGCTCATTGAAGCGCATCACGCCATGCTCGGGCTTGTCCTGCCCCAGGCGCACGGCATAGCGCTGCCCATCGGCCTGAAGCACGCCGTAATTGCGGTTGGTGATCCCGCCTTCAAGTGGCCAGATCTTGATCGGTCCAGTCCAGAAGGGCAGCGATTCAACCTCGATGAGGCCGCGATCGCCTATCATGTCATCCACGCTATACGCACCCCGATTGGAATTTCTGCGGTCATCTTACATCACAAAAGAAACCGGCTGGAAACCGGAAATCCTAGGTTTGGCGTTGTGACCGCATCACAAATACACGCCACGATTGCAACGTGCTCGACATATTCGCCTTCCCACGCCGGAGCGGTGGCGGCGGGAGCAGGTTATGGCTAGACTACCGCGATGCCCGTGGATGATCTATTCGGCTCGCCGCCACAAGCCGCCCCTGCCCCCGGCCTCCAGCCGCTGGCGGAAAAACTGCGCCCCAAAACCCTGGCTGATATTGTCGGTCAGGCGCATCTGCTGGGGCCGGAGGGCAGCCTCACCGGCATGCTCAAGCGCCACTCGCTCGCCTCGCTCATCCTCTGGGGGCCGCCTGGTGTTGGCAAAACCACCATCGCGCGGCTGCTGGCGGCCGAGGCGGGGCTGCATTTCACCCAGATCTCCGCCGTATTCTCCGGCGTTGCGGACCTCAAGCGTGTGTTCGATGACGCTTTGAAGCTCAAGCGCGCCGGGCAAGCCACATTGCTATTCGTCGATGAAATCCACCGCTTCAACCGCGCCCAGCAGGACGCCTTCCTGCCCGTGGTCGAGGCCGGAACCATCGTGCTGGTCGGTGCCACCACCGAGAACCCCTCCTTCGCCCTGAACGGCGCGCTGCTCTCCCGCTGCCAGGTCTTCGTGCTGCGCCGGCTGGATGACGAGGCGATGGAGCAATTGCTGCTCCGGGCTGAAGCCGAAACAGGCCAGCCCCTGCCGCTCACCGCCGGCGCACGGGCCACTTTGCGCGCCATGGCCGATGGCGACGGACGGGCCTTGCTCAACATGTGCGAGCAGCTTTTCGCCCTGCCGCCGGACGGCCAGCTCAGCGAGGAGGCGCTGGCACAGATGCTCTCCCGCCGCGCGGCACTCTATGACCGCGACCGCGAGGAGCACTACAACCTCATCTCCGCCCTGCATAAATCCATGCGCGGCTCGGATGCCGACGCCTCCCTCTACTGGCTGGCGCGCATGCTCACCGGTGGCGAGGACCCGCGCTACATCGCCCGCCGTATCACCCGTTTCGCCTCGGAAGATATCGGCCTCGCCGACCCGCAAGCCCTGCCCCAGGCCCTGGCGGCGTGGGAGGCCTATGAGCGCCTCGGCTCACCGGAGGGGGAAATCTGCATTGCCCAGGCGGTGCTCTACCTCGCCACCGCGCCTAAATCGAACGCCACCTACAAGGCCATAGGCGCCGCCAACCGCGCCGCGAAGGAGACCGGCAGCCTGATGCCGCCGATGAACATCCTCAACGCCCCCACCAAGCTAATGAAAAACCTAGGCTACAGCGCGGGTTATGAATATGACCACAGCACCGAGGAAGGCTTCTCCGGCGCCAATTATTTCCCCGAGGGCATGGGCCGGCCGGATTTCTACCGCCCGGTGGAACGCGGCTTTGAGCGCGAGATCATGAAGCGTCTCGCCTATTGGCAAAAACTGCGCGAAGAGAGGGCATGACACAGACATTCGAAGTCTCCGCGGCCGAGGCCGATACCCGCCTCGACCGTTTTCTGCGCCGCCAGGTTGAAGGCCTGACGCAAGCGCAGATCCAGAAATTCCTGCGCACCGGCAAAATCCGCGTGAACGGCGCCAAGGCCGAAGCGAACACGCGCGTGGTTGAAGGCGACACCGTGCTGGTGCCCGAGATCACCCCGCCGAAGGAAATGCCCAAAGTTCGTCACGTGATGACGATGGACCCGCAGATGATCAAAGAGCTGCAAGGCATGATCCTCTACCAGGATGACGCGGTCATCGTGCTCAACAAACCCCCCGGCCTCGCGGCCCAAGGTGGCAAGGGCATCGCCGTGCACCTGGATGGCATGTTGGACGCCCTACGCGAAGGCGATGGCGAACGCCCCAAGCTGGTCCATCGGCTGGACCGCGACACCTCCGGCGTGATGCTGCTGGCCCGCGGTGTGAAGCAGGCCAGCGCCCTCTCCGCCGCCTTCCGTGGCCGGGATGTGGAGAAAACCTACTGGGCGCTGCTCTGGGGCGTGCCGGGCGAGCTGGAAGGGCGCATCGACCTGCCGCTGAAGCGCGTGGAGTTCGGCGGCACCTCACGCTCCGAGCCCGCCGACCGCAAGGACCCAGACGGGCTGAAAGCCGTAACCGAGTATAAAATCCTCGATTACGCCGGCAAGAAATTCGCCTGGGCCGAGCTGCGCCCGCAGACCGGGCGCATGCACCAGCTCCGCGCCCACACCCTGGCGCTCGGTACACCGATTCTGGGTGACGCCGCCTATGGCGTTGCCTTCGCCGACGGTTTTGCCCCACAGCTGCATTTGCATGCCCGCCGCCTGAGCTTCCCCCACCCCGATGGCGGCTTCCTCACCGTCGAGGCGCCGCTGCCCAAGCATATGCAGGAGGCATTCACCTATCTCGGCTTCACCGTGCCGGACGCGGCAAAGCCCAAGCGCACGATGAGATAGATGAAATTACCGAGGCTTAACTCCGCTTCAGACTAGGCTGGACGGGGCAAAGCTGGCAATCATGGCCTATGCGGCGGCGAATAAGATTACTCCTGGGGGGAGGCCTGTTACTGCTCGGCGCCTCTGCCCAGGGCGCCGACCAAGTCACCTATACGGTAAAATTCGCCCCCTCCGGCGATGCCACGCTGGACAGCCTGCTGCGGCAAACTTCCTCGCTCGTCAGCCTTCGCGGCAAGCTCCCCCCGGCGCCCTTCACCCTCATCGGCCGCGCCCGGGCGGACGGGCAGCAATTCCTCATCGTGCTGCATAGCCTGGGCTACGATGCCGGGGCGGTGAACATCACCATCAACGGCAAGCCGCTGGACGACCCCACTTTGGCGGACGCCCTGACCCAGGCCCCGGCATCGCAAACCGCCACCGTGCTCATCACCCCGCAAAAGGGCGCTCAGTTCCGCCTGGGCCGCGTGGATGTCACCGGCCTGCCCTCCGGCTTCACCCCGCCGCCAATGGTCAAGCCGGGCGATACCGCGCTAGCCGCCCCCGTCATCGCCGCCGGGCCCGCCTTACGCACGGCGCTGCACAATGCCGGTTACGCCTTCGCCAAAGTCAGCGCCCCCCTGGCCGTGGCCGAGCCTGCCACCCATGTGCTGAATGTGACCTATACCGTGACATGCGGCCCGCGCGTGGATATCGGCGCCATCAGCTTCGCCGGGCTCAAGCGCACGGACCCGGATTTCCTGCGCCGGCACATCGCGCTGCGTCCGGGCGAGCGCTATTCCGACACCACGCTCCAGGCCGCGCGAGATTCCCTACTCGGCCTCGGCGTGTTTGCCTCCGTCACCCCCGTGCCGCAGGATCATCCCAGCCCGGACGGCCAGGTGCCCATATCGTTTCGCGTGGTGGAGCAGAAGCGCCACGCCGTGACGCTGAGCGGCGTCTACGCCACGGATACCGGTTTC
>JAQUAC010000263.1 GCA_028687415.1 Acidocella sp.
GTCAGCTCCGCGGCGCGGAGCATCTGCCGGGCAAGCTTCAGCGCCTCGAACCCAGCGCCGTCGGCCATGACGGAGAGCAGCGCCTCCCATCCGGCGGCGCCATCCTCCCCCGCCGCGTCCCGGTAACCGGCAACCAGCGCCCGCACCCCAGCCAACGCCGCCGGGCGATCCGCCTCCACGCCGATATACGCCTGCTGCACGGCGTAATAGGCTTTCTGTGCGGGGGTGAGTGCGTCTTCCTCACGCATGATCTGCTTGCCAAACAGGAACCGCGCCTGCGTGTTTAGCTCCAGCCGCGTACGCGTCTTGAAGCGAATGACAGCGCCATTCAAAATCATCGACTCGCCCTGCTTGAGTTCCAAAATCAGTGCTGACATATTGCCCATTCACTTCCGGTTGCGCGGGACCGGTTGTGGCACAGCACCGTTAACGCACGGTGAAATCGGCGGTTTAAAGCACGGGCATGGCCTGAGCCAAGCGCCCGCCCAGCCGCACCGGCTCTATGCGCGTGGCAAGGCCGGTGGCGTCGTTGGTCTCGATGAACGCGCCGCAGAGCGTCGCCGCCCCCTCCGCCGGGGAGAGCTTCTCTCCTGGCATCTTGCGGATGAACCGCGCCATCGCGGGTTCCTTGGTCATGCCAATCACGGAGTTATAATCGCCGCACATACCGAGATCGCTGGCATAGGCAGTGCCGTTGGACAGCACCTGATGGTCGGCGGTGGGAATATGTGTATGCGTGCCCGTCACCGCCGAAACCCGGCCATCGAAGGCATGGCCGAACGCCATTTTCTCCGAACTGGCCTCGGCGTGAATATCGATAAGCACGGCCTGCACCGTGCCCCCCAGCCGGTGGCGGGAGAGCAGGTCGTCAATCGCGCGGAACGGGCAATCCATCGGGTCCATGAACAGCCGCCCCATGGCCTGCGCCACCAGCACCTTGCGGCCATCGCGCGCCGCCAGCACCGCCGCCCCGGCGCCGGGCGTGCCGGGCGGGTAATTAATAGGCCGAATCAGCCGCTTTTCCTGCGCGATATAGGGGATGATCTCGCGTCTGTCCCAGGCATGGTTGCCAAGCGTGATCGCATCCGCCCCGGCGGCGAACAATGCGTCCGCCATGTCCGGCCCCAGACCGAAGCCGTGGCTGGCGTTCTCCGCGTTCACACTGACGAAATCGAGCTTCAGCGCGACGCGCAGTTCGGGGATGTGTTTCAGCGCCGCCTCGCGGCCGGTGCGGCCGAGCAGGTCGCCCAGGACAAGAATTCTCATGCGGGCTCTATAGAGCCATCCTGGATCGTGTAACAGGCGGCATCCAGCCCGGCGAAGGTCTCGCGGTCCGTCCCTGTGAGCCAGGCGGAAATTTCCGCTCCATTCAGGGCCATGAACAACGCCGCGCGCCGCGCGGCATCCAAATGCACCAGAGGCTCGTCCAGCAGCAGCAACGGCGGAGTGCCCCGCGCTGCGGCAATCAGCGCCGCATGCCCAAGCACTATGCCGATAAGCATGGCCTTCTGCTGCCCGGTGGAGGACAGCCCGGCAGGCCGCAAACTCTCGGCATCGGTGATCAGAAAATCCGCCTTATGCGGCCCCAGCGTCGCCCCGCGCGCCACCGTATCCTGCATCCTGGCGGAGGCGAAGGCCGCGCGCAGGCTTTCCTCCACCGCCAGCGCCGGGGCATCGGCCAGCCGCGCGGCGATGGCGCAGCCCAGCCCCAGCCCCACGCGCGGAAACGGGTCCGCCGCCCCGGCCTCCAGGGTCGCGTTAAGCTGGTTAATGAGCGTCAGCCTGGCGGCGGTGACTGCCACGGCATGCCTTGCCATCGCATCCTCCAGCCCCGCCAGCCAAGCCCGGTCCGGGTTCTCCGCCAGCAGCCGGTTGCGCTGCGCCGAGGCCGCCTCGAACGCCGCCACCTCCCGCGCATGGCTGGGCTCCAGCGCCACCACCAGACGATCCAGAAACTTACGCCGTCCCGAAGCGGTCTCGGTGAACAACCGGTCCATCTGCGGCGTCAGCCACACGGCGGCCAAGCGCTGCCCCACCTCCGCCTGGGAGCGCGGGGCCTCACCGTCCAACCGGAACACGCGCCGCTCGGGCGCCCCTTCCACGCTGCCGGTGCCGATCTCCATCCCATCCGAAAACCGCGCCGCCACGGCCCACAGCCCGGAAGCATCCGCCCCCCGCCGCGCCAGTTCCGAAAATTTCGCCCCGCGCAAGCCGCGCCCCGGCACAAGCAGGGAGACCGCTTCCAGCAAATTCGTCTTGCCGGTGCCGTTCGGCCCAGCAAAAACGTTCAGCCGCGCTGCCGGGGTGAACCGGAGCGCGACGTAGGAACGAAAATCCGTAAGGGTTAGGCGCGTGAGCTGCGTGGTTACACTCGCATCGGCATCAGCACGTACACGGCTGAGGCGTCATCCTGGTCACGCACCAGCGTCGGCGCGGCGCCATCGGCGAACACAAACTCCACCTTGCCCTTGATCTGCTCGGTCACGTCCGAGAGGTAGCGAGCTTGGAAGCCAATCTCCAGCGGGCCGGACTGGTAATCCACCAGATCCCCGCCCAACTCCTCGGAGGCCGAACCCTGCTCGGCGGAAGCGGCGGAAATCACCAGTAGATCCTTGGCCAATGAGAGCTTCACCGGCCGGTGCTTCTCGGCGGAAATCGCCGACACGCGGCCCACTGCGTCATTGAAATCCTTCTTATCCACGCGCAGCACCTTATCGTTGCCGCGCGGGATCACCCGGTCGTAATCGGGGAAGGTGCCGTCGATCAGCTTGCTGGTCAGGCGCATGGTGCCAATGGTGAACTGGATGCGCGTCTCCGAGAGCGCGACCTCCACCTCACTGGAAACCTCGTCCAACAGTTTGCGCAGTTCGGTCACGGTCTTGCGCGGAATAATAATGCCCGGCATGCCAGCGGCCCCCTCCGGCAGCGGCTCCTCGACACGCGCCAAACGATGCCCGTCAGTCGCCACGGCGCGCAGCACCGGGCCATTCTCGCCCTCCGCAGCATGCAGAAAGATACCGTTCAGGTAGTAGCGCGTCTCTTCGGTGGAGATGGCGAAGCGTGTGCGATCGATCAGCCCGCGCAACTCCTGCCCGGAGAGCACAAAATGGTGGCTGAGCTTGCCCGCGTCCAGCTTGGGGAATTCATCAACGGACAACGCCACCAAGCTGGTGGCATAGCGCCCGGCACGCAGGGCCAACTGCGCATCACCGCCCGGATGGTCCAGCTCGATCACCGCATTATCAGGCTGCCGGCGTACGATCTCGTACAGCGTCGCCGCCGGCACGGTGATCGCGCCATCGCTCAGCGTCTCCGCCGCGACTTCCTCAACCAGCGAGATTTCCAAGTCTGTCGCCGCGATCGTGAGCTTACCGTCATGCACCGCCAGCAGCACATTGGCCAGAATAGGGATCGTGTTCCGCTTCTCCACCACGTTCTGCACATGGGCCAGCGACTTCATCAGCGTGGCGCGATCGGCCTTGAACTTCATGATAACCTTCCAGACAAAGAACGAATCCTTGATTTTTCGACCGATTCGTATCCTAGACTAGCAAGGGCCACAGGGCGAGGGAAGGCAGGGAAATTATAGGTGCGGCAGTAACGCCCTCCTGGCTAGTTACCAGGCATTATTATCGGGATGCCAGAAGAGCAGTCCGCCCCAGCGCACCGCCATCGTGGACTTGCCTAAACCACACCTTACCCCATCAATTCGCCGAATAACACAGGGGCCAGATGCCGCTATTTCTGGGATTGCTCAGATAATCGGCGTGCCGCCCGTCTGAGTTATGGTCTTCATTTGGAAAAAGCCACCAAATGTTCCCAATAAACTTCAGCGCCTATGTTCCGGCGCTACGGGCAAAGCTTCTGAACCACCAGCAAAAAGCTGGCGCCAAGGAAGGCCGGATCAGTTCTCCAGCATACGGCGCAGCAGCTCCACATCCTCACCGAAGGCAGCGTCCTGGGCGATCAGCTCGGTCACGCGCGAGACGGCGTGCATCACGGTGGTGTGGTCGCGGTCC
>JAQUAC010000264.1 GCA_028687415.1 Acidocella sp.
TGGGCCTGCGCCGGTTGCGGCGGGGGCGGGCTTGGCGGCGGGGTCGGTTCCTCGGCTGGCGAGTTGGGGCCTCGCATGGGCGCCGGCGGCGCGGCCGTCTGCTGCTCGCCACCATTTTCAAATACCGCGGAGACCCCGGGCGGGCTCTGCTCAGCCTCCGGCGGCTGGGACTCACGCATCATCAGCAGCAGGGTAATAACCACCGCATGCAAAACCAGCGCCGCCCCCCACGCCCAGGGGTGCCAACGCCATTTCCGCTCCGGCGGGGCGAGCCTCTCGCCCGCTGCCAGATCTACAATGCCGCTAACCGCGATTATCTCAGTAGCCGTACCCATAATACCACCCAGGGGGAGGTGGGGCGTAATAGCCTTGCGGCACGGCATAGCCCGCCTGCTGAATCGTTTCCCCATGTCCCACCATGCATTGTGCATAAGCCACGTCATAGCGGCCCTGGAGAGAATTCGCAGTAGCCTGAGCGTTATTTCCAGCCACGGCGCTGCCGCCGAGCAGGCCCGCACCAGCCCCCACCGCCGCGCCGGCCCCCACATTACCCGCCAACGAGCCCAGCGCTGCACCGGCGGCGGCACCGATCAACGTGCCCGCCACGGCGGTCGCGGCGGTATTGTTCTGCGTATCTGCCGCCACCTGGCCGGCATTCTGGACCTTGGATTGCGCATAGTCGCGGCAGTCGCTGTCATCCTGTTGGAATTGCGGCCAGGACTTGCCCTGGCTTGGCATGGCGACGACCGTAGGCCCGCTGGGCGGTGCCACCGTGCAGGCGCCGAGCACTAGCAGTGGCAGCAAAGCCAGGGGCAAAGTTTTCTTCGACATCACAATCTCCTGCGCGCGCGTTTACGCGTTTATTGCAGGAAGTTTATGCTCTGGCCGGGCAGGCCGCAACGCGCCCGCCCAGGCTTTTACATTTCGTATTGAAAACGCCACACGCCCCTAATCCTTCCCCTCGAAAAACTCCCTCACCTTGGCGAAGAAGCCCTCATGCTCGGGGCTGCCGGACTTATTACCCTTCGCCTCCTGCTCAAATTCCTCCAGCAACTCGCGCTGGCGGCGCGTCAGGTTCTGCGGCGTCTCCACGGCAACCTGGATATACATATCCCCGCGCTGGGTGCTGCGCAGCACCGAGAAGCCCTTGCCGCGCAGGCGGAACTGGTCGCCAGACTGCGTGCCGGCGGGAATTTTTACCTTCGCCGCCGAGCCATCGATAGTCGGCACCTCCACCTCGCCGCCGAGCGCGGCCTGCGTCATACGCAGCGGTACACGGCAGAAAATATTCGCCCCGTCACGCTGAAATATCTCATGCGGCCGGACCGAGACATGCACATAAAGGTCACCCGACTGCGCCCCGCGCGCCCCGGCCTCGCCCTCGCCCGAGAGACGGATGCGCGTGCCATCCTCCACCCCGGCCGGGATCTGCACGGAGAGCGTCTTCTCGCGCGGTACCGTGCCGGCACCGGCACAGATGCGGCACGGATTACGGACAACCTTGCCAGAACCGCCACAGGTGGGGCAGGTGCGCTCCACCAAAAAGAACCCCTGCTGCGCGCGGATGCGCCCGGCGCCGCCGCAGGTGGTGCAGTTGTCGGAGCCAGCGGCTTTGTCCGCCGAGCCAGTGCCGTTACAGGCATCGCAGGCCATGCGCGTAGCCACGCGCACATTCGCCTTCACGCCGGTGAACGCCTCGACAAGATCGATCTCCACCGACGCCTTGATATCACCGCCGGTCTGCGCGGCACCACCGCGCCGCCCCCCGCCGAACATCTGCTCGAAAATATCGCCAAGTCCGCCTTCAAAGCCGAACCCGCCGCCACCGCCGCCGCCCATGCCGCCATTCTCGAAGGCGGCATGCCCGAAGCGGTCATAGGCCGCGCGCTTCTGATCGTCCTTCAGGACGTCATAGGCCTCGTTCAGCTCCTTGAATTTCGCTTCCGCTACTTCATCTCCGGGATTGCGGTCGGGATGGTACTGCATCGCGAGCTTGCGGTACGCCTTCTTCATCTCCTCGGCACCGGCCCCGCGCTCTACCCCCAGCGTGGTGTAATAATCCTGTTTGGCCATGGTGGCGCTTCAATTCCTCAGTTCAAGGTCTAAAAACAGAAAAATCCCGGGGCATGCCCCGGGATTCCCAAGCTTACGGCAAGCCCGCCTTCAAGCGGATTTGTTCTTGTCGTCGACGTCCTCAAAATCGGCGTCCACAACTTTCTCACCCGCCGGTCCGGCCTCGGGCTGCGCCGCCTCGGCCTCGCCCTGCGCCTTATACATCGCCTCGCCGACCTTCATGGCCACCTGGGTGAGGCGCTCGCCAGCCGCCTTCACAGCTGCGGCGTCCTCGCCCTCCAGCGCTGTCTTGGCGTCGGCAATCGCGGCCTCGGCCTCGGCCTTGTCCGCCGGAGCGATCTTATCCCCGGCATCCTTCAGCGTCTTCTCGACCTGATTGACCAATCCCTCGGTGTGATTGCGGGTTTCCACCGCCTCACGCCGCGCCTTGTCCGCCGCCGCGTTCTCTTCCGCGTCGCGCACCATACGTTCGATATCAGCCTCGGAGAGACCACCGGAAGCCTGGATGCGGATCTGCGTCTCCTTGCCGGTCGCCTTGTCCTTCGCCTGCACCGCGACAATGCCGTTCGCGTCGATATCAAACGTCACTTCAATCTGCGGCACGCCACGGGGCGCCGCGGGAATGCCCTGCAGGTCGAAATTGCCGAGCAGCTTGTTATCCGCCGCCATCTCGCGCTCACCCTGGAACACTTTGATGGTAACAGCCGTCTGCCCGTCTTCGGCGGTCGAGAAGGTCTGGCTCTTCTTCGTCGGGATGGTGGTGTTACGGTCGATCAGGCGGGTGAACACGCCACCCAGGGTCTCGATGCCCAGCGAGAGCGGGGTCACGTCGAGGAGCAGCACGTCCTTCACGTCACCGCGCAGCACGCCACCCTGAATGGCGGCACCGATGGCGACCACCTCATCCGGGTTCACGTTGCGGGCCGGCTCCTTGCCGAAGAACGCCTTCACCGCCTCGATGACCTTCGGCATGCGGGTCATACCGCCAACCAAAATCACTTCGTTGATCTCGCCAGCGGTCACGCCGGCATCCTTCAGCGCCGCGCGGCACGGCCCGAGCGTCCGCTCGATCAGGTCATCGACCAGCGATTCCAGCTTGGCGCGGGTAAGCTTCAGCACCAGATGCTTCGGCCCGGAGGCATCGGCGGTGATGAACGGCAGATTGATCTCGGTCTCTTTGGAGGCGGAAAGCTCAATCTTCGCCTTCTCCGCGGCTTCCTTCAGGCGCTGCAGGGCAAGCTTGTCCTTACGCAGGTCAATGCCCTGGTCCTTCTTGAACTCATCGGCCAGATAATCGATCACGCGCTGATCGAAATCCTCACCGCCGAGGAAGGTGTCGCCGTTGGTGGACTTCACCTCGAACACGCCGTCGCCCAGTTCCAGCACAGAAATGTCGAACGTGCCGCCACCAAGGTCATACACCGCGATGGTCCCGGCGTTCTTCTTGTCCATGCCATAAGCAAGGGCGGCAGCGGTCGGCTCGTTAATAATACGCAACACTTCCAAGCCCGCAATCTTGCCGGCATCCTTGGTCGCCTGGCGCTGCGCGTCATTGAAGTAGGCCGGCACGGTAATCACCGCCTGCGTCACCGTCTCGCCAAGATACGCCTCAGCGGTTTCCTTCATCTTGGTCAGAATATAGGAGCTGATCTGGCTCGGCGAATATTTCTGCCCCTTGGCCTCAACCCACGCATCGCCGTTATCACCGCGCGCGATGGCATAAGGCACGAGATCCTTATCCTTGGTCACAGTCGGGTCGTCGAAGCGGCGGCCAATCAGACGCTTGACGGCATAAAGGGTATTGGACGGGTTGGTAACAGCCTGACGCTTGGCGCTCTGGCCCACCAGACGCTCGCCGGAATCACTGAACGCCACCATTGAGGGGGTAGTACGCGCGCCTTCCGAATTCTCAATGACGCGGAAAACCTTGCCTTCCATGA
>JAQUAC010000265.1 GCA_028687415.1 Acidocella sp.
CGCGGGCTCCCCCTGGATCTCGAACGAGGTCTGCCCGTTATAGGTCTCCACCTTCTGCGGCCCCATGGTCCAGCTGCCGGAAAGGAAGGCGTCGAACGGCACCATACCGCCGCTGCTGTTGCGCACATACCAGCGGGCGAGGTCCGTGGGCAGCATGCGCGACGCCACGTCCCCCTGCACATAGACATGCTTCACGCGGCCCTGGCGCATGAACTGGTTAATGTATTCAGAGGCCAGCGCACCTTGAATCGTCGTATCTATGGCGCTGATCGAGAGTCCCAGCGCCGAGGCTTTCTCGCGGTCCACGTCCAGCAGGAATTGCGGAGCATCGTCCAGCCCGTTGGGGCGCACGGCGACGAGCAGCTTGTCCTGCGCGGCCATGCCCAGAAACTGGTTGCGCGCGGCCAGGAAGTCAGCATGGCTGAGGTTACCGGTATTCTCCAGCTCCAGATCGAAGCCTGTGGCGTTGCCCAGCTCCAGCACCGGCGGCGGCTGGAAGATGATGATTCTGGCATCGCGGTTGCCCGCGAATTGCTGCATGGCCCGCGCCGCCAGGGCGGAGACGGACTGCCAGTCCTCGGGCCGGTCGGCCCAGGGCTTCATGCGGATAACAAGGAACCCCTGGTTCTGCCCCTCCCCGGCGAAGCTGAAGCCGCTGGCGGTAAACACTGCACTGATGATGGATTTATCGTTTTCCAGCAGATAGTCGCGCACCTTGGCGTTCACCGCCTGCGTCTGCGCCGCGGTGGAACCGGGCGGCAGCGATATCTGGCCATACAGCATGCCCTGGTCCTCATCGGGCAGGAAGCCCGTGGGCATGCGCGTGAACAGGAACACGGCCATGCAGGTGATGAGGATGAAGCCTATAAACGCCCAGCGCATGCGCCTGGCCATGAGGCCGACGCCGCTCAGGTAGCGACGCCGCGAGGCATCAAAGCCTCGGTTGAACCAGCCGGAGAAACCCTTGGTGCCGTGCGAGCCGTCCGCTGCCGGGGGCTTGAGCAGTGTCGCGCACAGCGCCGGGGTGAAGATGAGCGCCACCAGCACCGACAGCGTCATGGCCGAGATGATGGTGATGGAGAACTGCCGGTAGATCACGCCCGTGGAGCCGCCGAAGAAGGCCATGGGCAAAAACACCGCCGAGAGCACCAGGGCGATGCCGACCAGCGCGCCGGAGATTTCGTCCATGGACTGGCGCGCCGCCTCCTTGGGGGAGAGCCCGCGCTCGTGCATCAGCCGGTCCACGTTCTCCACCACCACGATGGCGTCATCCACCAGCAGCCCCACCGCCAGCACCATGGCGAGCATGGTGAGAGTATTGAGCGAGTACCCCAGCGTGGAGAGCACGATGAAAGTGCCGAGCAGCACCACCGGCACCGCGATGGTGGGGATCAACGTGGCGCGGAAGTTCTGCAGGAACACCAGCATCACCACAAAGACGAGGGCGATGGCCTCCAGCAGCGTCTTCACCACTTCCTCAATGGAGAGCACGATGTAAGGCTCAGTATCCACCGGGTAGACGACCTTGAGCCCCGGCGGCAGGTCCTTGGAGAGAACCGCCATCTCCGCCTTTACCGCGGCCTCCGTGGTGAGCTGGTTGGCGCCTGGGGCGAGCTTCAGCGCCAAGCCACTGGCGGGCTTGCCGTTATACAGGCCGGAGATGGCGTAGCTGTCCGCCCCCAGCTCCACGCGCGCGACATCGCGCAGCCGCACCTGCGCGCCGCTCTGGTCCACCTTCAGGAAGATATTATCGAACTGCTCCGGCGTCTCGAACCGCGCCGGGCCAATGATGGTGGCGTCCAGCCGCTGCTCGCCGGTGGAGGGCAGGCCGCCCAGTTCGCCGGCGGGGATTTGCACGTTCTGCGCCGCCACGGCGTCCGCCACATCCCCCACGGTGAGGCCGTATTTGAACAGCTTGTCTGGGTCGACCCATATGCGCATGGCGTATTCAGAGCCGAACAGCGTGTAGTCACCGACGCCGGAGATGCGTGTCAGCGGGTCTTGCAGATGCGAGGCGATATAATCGGCGATGTCAAAGGAGGACATGCTGTTGTCGGTGGAGACCATGGCGATGATGAGCATGTAGTTCTTGCTCGCCTTAACAACGCGCAAGCCCTCGCTCTGCACCTCGGAAGGCAGGTTCGGGTCCGCCAGGGAGAGCTTATTCTGTACCTGCACCTGGGCGATGTTGGGGTCCGTGCCCTGCACGAAGGTCAAATCGACCTCAAAGGAGCCGTTGGATTCCGTGCTGGCTGATATGTATTCCAGCCCATCCAGCCCGTTCATCTGCTGCAGGATGGGCCGCACCACGGTATCCGTCACCGTCTGCGCCGAGGCGCCGGCATAACTGCCGGTGATTGAAACCTGCGGCGGGGCGATGCTCGGATATTGCGCAATCGACATCGTGAAAATTTCGATGGCGCCGCCCAGCATGAGCACCAGCGCCAGCACCCAGGCAAAAACCGGGCGGTCGATAAAGAAGCGTGACATAAGCGGGCTCCGCCTCTGGGTTTAGTTCGTGGTGCCGGATGCGGCGGGTTTGTCTTCCGGCACGGGGGTCACGGTCATGCCCGGCCGCACATTCATCAGCCCGTCAATCACCACTTTCTCGCCCACCTTCAGCCCGCCGGTCACCACCCAGTTCTGGCCGATGGCCGGGCCAGTCTGGATCACCCGCGTCTCTGCCTTATTGTCTGCCCCCACCACCAGCACCGTGGCGTCACCATGCGTGTTGTGGGAGACGGCCTTCTGAGGCACCTCGATACCGTTCGTGTTCACCCCTTCCTCCAGTTCGGCATGCACATACATGCCCGGCAGCAGCAGATGCTGCGGGTTGGGGAAGATGGCGCGCAACATCACCGTGCCGGTGCCCTCATCCACGTAAACCTGGGAGAATTGCAGCTTGCCGATGATTGGGTAAGTGCTGCCGTCCTCCAACACCAGCTTCACCTTGGCGGTACCGTCGCCCTGGGTGTCCAGCTGCCCGGCGGCCATCTCCTGCTTCAGCCGCAGCATCGTGGCCGAGGATTCGTTCACGTCCACGTAAATCGGGTCGAGCGTTGTCACCGTGGCCAGCGCGGTGGTCTGGCTGGCGGTGACCAGCGCGCCCTCGGTAACGGAAGACGCGCCGATGGTGCCCGTAATGGGGGACAATACCTTGGTGTAGCGCAGATTAATCGCGGCGGACTCGATGGCGGCGCGGGCCGAGGCGATATCCGCCTTCGACTCCAGCGCCGAGGCCTGGGCGTCGTCGTAATCCTGCTGGCTCACGGCCTGGGCTGCCGCCAGAGGCTTGTAACGCTCGAGCTTGGCGTTAGCTGTGGCCAGCGCCGCCTCGGCATGCGCCAGCGTGGCGACATCGCTGTCATACACAGCCTGATAGGGCCTGGGGTCGATCTGGTAGAGGGGCTGCCCCTCCTTCACATCGCTCCCCTCAACGAAGAGCCGCTTCAGGATCACGCCGTCCACCTGCGGCCTCACGTCCGAGATCATGAAGGACGAGGTGCGGCCCGGCAGCTCGGTGGTGCGGGTGACCGGCTGCGTGTGCACGGTGATCACGCCAACCTGCACCGGCGGCGGCGCGGCTTCCTGCTTCTTGTTGCACCCCGGCAGCAACGCTGCCAACGCAAACAAACCAGCAAGAGTGGCAACACGGCTGGTCCGGTCAAACAACGGCATTTATTACCTCAAAACGGGCGAAGAGCGGGGCGCGGCAACAGATAGCAGAAAACCATGCAAAGCAGGGCATATATGCATCCAAATATTATGGTACTTGCAAGTACAGCTATGTATATGGTTTATAATTGTCAAGCGGCCACACCGTAATGTTATGGAGGTCTTTCCGTGGATCAGGTTACAGAACGTAAACGCGGACGGCCAAAAGCTCTGCCGGACGAGCGTCAGCGCAGCTGTATCGTGGACTGCGCCCACCAGTTCTTCCTGGAGCGCGGCTATGGAGGCACCACTACCGGGGGTATCGCCGCTGCGTGCCATATCTCCAAG
>JAQUAC010000266.1 GCA_028687415.1 Acidocella sp.
CGCGAGCATTCCCTTCAAGAAAGTGTTGCTGTTCGAGGACGTGACCCTGCATGTTGATGCGGCGCTGCATAATGTAGCGATGGTCTCGCCAGTGCCGCCTTTGGCTTTCACCCAGGGCGAAGCCGCCCTGACCACCGATGGCCGCAGCCTGCACGTGCAGGCCCGCGCCAAGCTGGGCGGCGAGCCCGCCACGCTGACGCTGGACGAAGATGTCACCACCCCTGGCGGGCAGGTGAAGCTGGACCTTGCCAGTACCGCTGGCCCTGTGCTCTGGCGCATGCTGGGGCTGGAGACCGCCGGCGGTACCGCGCCATTCACCCTGCATGTCTCCGGCAGTGCAGACGGCGCGCAGACCGCGCGGATTGCCGCCGATCTTACCCCGGCTTCCCTGTCGGCGGCTGCCTTTGGCTGGGCCAAGGGGCCGGGTGATGCCGGCAGCGTCAGCACCACGCTGGCCTTGCAGAATGGCGCGTTCATGGGAGTGCGGGCGCTCTCCGCGCAGGCGCCGGGGCTGAATGTGAAGGGCGCGGCGCAGGGGCAGACTTTGGTTTTCACCACCATCGATATCGGCCGCACCCAGGCCACTGGCACGCTCACCCCGCCCACCCGCCCAGGTGCGCCCTGGGCCGCGCGCTTCACCGGCCCGGTGCTAGACCTGCGGCACGATACCAGCAGCACGCCAGCTCATTCCACCGTGCAGCAAGCCGAGGCCGCGCCTAGCGGCCCGCGCTGGACCGCGGCGCTGGATTTCACCCAGCTCTACCTTGCCGCCGCTCCGGCCCCGCCGCTGCAAGATTTCAGCTTCACCGGGGAGGGGCAGGGGGGCACGCCACTCAGCCTCCAGAGTCAGGCGCAAGGGCTCAGCCTCAGCATCGCGCCGCAATCGGCCACGCGCCGCACTCTGGCGCTGCAGGCGCAGGATGCCGGCATGCTGCTGCGCACGCTCGGCGCTTATGAAGGCATGAGCGGTGGCACCCTGGCGCTGCACGCGGTCTATGGCGACGGCCTGCCCGCCACCGGCACGCTCACGCTGCAAGGGGCACGCTTCGTCCATGCGCCGGGTGTCACGAAATTCCTGCAATCCCTCACGCTTTACGGCGTGGCGGAGGCCGCCTCCGGCCCCGGCCTGCTCGTTGACCACGCGAACATGCCCTTTAGTCTGAAAGATGGCGTGCTGTACTTGAAGGGGGCCCGCGCCTTTTCCGCCTCGCTGGGCTTCACCGCCTCCGGCAGCGTGGTCCTGGCCGACGATACCTGCAACCTCGACGCCACCATCGTCCCCGCCTACGCGCTGAACGCGCTGCCGGGCAAGCTGCCGTGGTTCGGGCATATTTTCTCAGCGGAGAAGGGCGGCGGCCTGTTCGCCATGCGCGCCCATATTTCCGGCTCGCTAAACGAGCCGCATGTCAGCATCAACCCGCTCTCGGCGCTTACGCCGGGCTTTCTGCGCGGGATTTTTGGTCTCAACCTGGACGGCGCGCCGAAACCCTAAAGCTCGTGCGCGCCGCCTTTAGTTCAGGCGGTTTCGTCGACCGCCGGTCCGGTGGGCTGCGCCGCTTTCGTGACCACAACCATACCCGGACGCAACAGACGCCCGTTTAGCAGCCAGGTCTGGCTCCAGGCCTGGAGCACGGTGCCTGGCGGATGCTCGTGGCTCTCCTGCTCGGCCATCGCCTGGTGCAAATTGGCATCAAACGCTGCGCCGGTCGGGTCCACGCGGGTGATGCCATTGCGCTCCAGCAGCGAGATGAACGAGCGCTCGATGCCCTCGAATCCGTCGCGCAGTTTGGTCACGATTTCGGGTTCGGCCTCGTTGCGCTTGGGCAGGCTGTCGATGCCGCGCTTGAGGTTCTCCGCCGCCTCCGCCACGTCGCGTGCGAATTTCTGCACGGCGTAGAGTTTGGCGTCTTCCACCTCGCGCTTGGTGCGGGCGCGCAGATTGGCCATATCGGCCTCGGCGCGCAGCCATTTATCCTTCATCTCCTGAAGCTCCCGCTCCAGCGCCGCGATGCGCTGGTCCGGGGCCTCCAGCAGGGCTTCTTCCTGCGGAGCGGTTTCGTTCTGTGCGGTGTTTTTGGGTTCGTCGGTCATGCCGCTGAATTAGGCTCATTTGCGTCCGGTCACAAGATTTTGCTCCATTTGCGGCGCGCATGGTGCCAGGGCTGAAACCGGGTTACGATGGCATGATGCAAGATGAACCAGGCGAGGACCTGCTGCGCCAAGCCACCCGGCTGCATCTGGCCCCCGGCACGGTGCTGTTCCGCCCAGGGGAGTTGTGCACCGGATTTCCCGTTCTACTTACAGGGGGCATCCGCGTCACGCGCCTCTGCCGCACCGGGCGGGAGATGCTGCTCTACCGCGTCGGCCCACGCGAAACCTGTATCACCACCACCGCCTGCCTGCTCTCCGGCGAGGCTTACGCGGCAAGTGGCGTGGTGGAGGCCGAGACCGAGGCGCTGTTTCTTACCCCGGCGCGGTTCGAGGTATTGCTGAGCGAATCCGTCAGTTTCCGGCATCTGGTGTTCCAGGGCTTTGCCACGCGGCTGGCACAGCTCATGCAGCGTATCGAGGACATCAGCGACCTTCCCGTGGAGGTTCGTTTGGCGGCGTTGCTGCTGCGGCTGGCCGGCAGGGGCGCCACAATCAGCACCACGCACCAGGCGCTGGCGCTGGAGATTGGCTCGGCGCGGGAGGTCGTCACCCGCACGCTGGCCCGCCTCGCCCAGGCTGGGCTGCTGCGCCTGGGGCGCGGGCGGATCGATATACTGCACCCCGTCCGTCTGGCCGCCCTGGCGGAGCCAGCGTGAATTTTGGACGTTCTGTGACGAGGTCACACAGAAATGCCCGGCATTGTGCGAGTTTCGGGGCCGTCACAACCCTCAAGGGAGACAGTTTCATGAATGTCGGCAAAATCGACCGCATCCTGCGTGTCATCGTCGGGCTCGTTCTGCTCAGCCTCATCTTCGTCGGCCCGCACACGCTCTGGGGGCTTATCGGCTTCGTGCCATTAGGCACGGCGCTCATCGGCTTCTGCCCGGCTTATAAGCTTTTTGGTATCAGCACCTGTAGCCGCTAATCCCGCTGCCAGACGCGCCATGCTCCGGCCGGTGCGTCTCCGGTGGTGCGCTCGCAGGCCATGTCCGCCAGGCGCAGCGCCACGGCGGCATGTTCCAGTACGGATTGCGGATCATCCCCGCTACCCGACCAACGCGGTGCCACGCCCACGGTCAGGACCGTGCGCTCCGGCAGCAGCGCCGGCAGGGTGGCGCAGAATTTTGCTGCGCGCTCGCCGCCGGTCAGGTGGTCCATGCCGTCGCACCACAGCCCGATGGTGGTTTCATCGAGCCGCCCCAGCAGATCCGTGGGGCGCACGATGTCACGCAGCTCCTCCGCCAGCCGGATGGCGATGGCCGGGCGCAGTTCCGCCTTGGCGCGGGAGAAGCCCAGATAAAGCAGCGTGCCGGGGTGCCCCTCCACATCCAGCCGGTCGTACCGCCGCGCCATTTCCTCGCTGAAGGTGCGGCTGGACCAGAGGCCGGTCTCCGCGTCCAGCATGGTGTTGTGGCGCAAGGCGGGGTCGCCCGCGCGCCCGGCATGGCGGTCCGGCAGGGTCAGCTCCGGGGCTTCCATGTCGTACAGCAGGCCGTAAGTGCCCACCACCTTGCCCCCGGCCATGCGCGGCGCCAGCGAGAGCCGGAACATGCTCGTATCGCCATTGATCCGCAGCAGCCGCACCCGCCCGTGCCAAGCCACGCATTCCTGGCAGATGGTGGTGATGATGGAGCGGAATTGAGCTGCGCTCAGCTCCTCCTCCTCCGCATTGCCCCCGGAGAGCAGGCTGGACAGCTCCACCCCCAGCAGCTGCGCCGCAGGCGGGTCCAGCGCCTTGCCAGGGCCGAAGGCGGTGAAGCGGCCCAGCGGGCCGGCCTCGAAAGCGAGATCCGCCAGCATGGCGGCGACGGCGAGCCACGACAAACCGGGGGCTGAG
>JAQUAC010000267.1 GCA_028687415.1 Acidocella sp.
CGCCTGCCGGAGGCGGGGCTGAAAATCGGGTCGTTCAAGACCCTGCCCGCCATCGCGCCCGACCACGCCACGCTTGCCTGCGTGTTCACCGGGCGGGAGGAGACGTTGGCGGTGGACGCGGTAGTGCTCGTTACCGCCCGGCTGCCCACGGGCACGCTGCATGCTGATCTGCTGGCGCTGGAGGGGGGTTTCGCCGATGCCGGGATCGAGCAGGTCACCGCTATTGGTGACGCGCTGGCCCCGGCGACCATCGCCCACGCCGTATATGCCGGGCGGCGCTATGCCGAGGAGCTGGACGAGCCAGCCCCAGCGGAGGACGTGATGCCCTTCCGCCGCGAAATCGCCGAATTGCTTGATTAAAACAGGAAGGACTAAACATGTTCGCTTTTAAACTCGGCCAGCCGCCGGAGGCGCTTGATGCCTGGGGAACGCCAGAAGATATCGGCGCGGTAACCCTGGAAGGGCCGGTTCAGGTGTCCGGCAAAATCGTTTTCGGGTCTCTGGAGACCCCGGTCTCGGGCGGGTTCTATGCCGCGACGCGCGGGCGCTACCGTGTCGTCTACCCGTTCCACGAACACGCCACCTTGCTTGAAGGCGAGCTGGAGCTGACCGATGAAACCACCGGCCAAACCGAGATTTTCGGGCCGGGGGATTCGTGGATCATCGCCAAGGGCATGCCGGTTATCTGGCACATCCGCTCGGCGCTGATCCGTAAAAGCTATATCTGCGCCACTGTAGACTTATAGGCGCCACTCCCGGCGGCGGCGGAAATACCCCGCCGCCAGGAGATACTCAGTCCACCCGGCGCTTGTATTTCGGCTTTGGCCGATCGGCGGCGAGGCCGCCATGCAGCGCCGAGCCGCGCCCGGAGAGGGACGGGTTGGTCATGAAATACTCATGCGCCGAGGCTGGCGGGTCGCCCGGCGTTACGCGCTCCCATACGCCGTCCGCATGCAGGATGGAGCTTTGCGCGTCGTCACGCAGGTTCACCACCATGATCTGGTCGAGGATCTGCGCGTGCACGGTGGGGTTATGGATGGGCACGAACGTCTCCACCCGCATGTCCATGTTGCGGGCCATCCAGTCGGCGCTGGAGATGAACACCTTGTTCTCGCGCGAGGGCAAGGGGTGGCCGTCGGCGAACACGCAGACGCGCGCATGCTCCAGGAACCGCCCGACGATGGACTTCACCTTGATGTTGTCCGAGAGGCCCGGCACGCCGGGGCGCAGGCAGCAAATGCCGCGTACCACGATGGAGATATGCACTCCTGCCTGGCTGGCCTCATAAAGCTGGTCGATAAGCTTGTCGTCCACCAGCGAGTTCATCTTCAGCCAGATGCCCGAGGGTTTGCCGTGCTTGGCGTTGGTGATCTCGGTGTCGATAAGCATGCCGATGGTCTTGCGCGTGGTCAGCGGCGAGAAGGCGAGCTGCTCCATCGCCTCCGGGCGGGCGTAGCCGGTCATGTAATTGAACAGCCGCGCCGCGTCGCGCGTCAGCGCCGGGTCGCAGGTGAAGAAGGAGAGGTCGGTGTAAATCCGCGCCGTGATCGGGTGGTAGTTGCCGGTGCCGAAATGCACATAGGCCCGCAGCGTGTTAGATTCGCGCCGCACCACGTAAGACACCTTCGCGTGCGTCTTCAGCCCCACGAAGCCGAACACCACCTGCACACCGGCGGCCTCCATGGTGCGGGAGAGGCGGATATTCGCCTCCTCGTCAAAGCGCGCGCGCAGCTCCACCATGGCGGTGACGGATTTGCCCGCCTCGGCGGCCTCGATCAGCGCTTTCACGATCGGGCTGTCCCGGCTGGTACGGTAGAGCGTCTGCTTGATGGCGACCACGGCGGGGTCGCTGGCGGCCTGGCGCAGGAACTGCACCACCACGTCGAAGCTCTCGAACGGGTGATGCACCAGAATGTCCTTGGCGCGGATGGCGGCGAAGCAATCGCCCGCGAAATCGCGGATGCGCTCGGGGAAGCGCGGCGTGTAGGGGGGAAAGAGCAGGTCCGGCCGGTCGTCGACGATGAGCTGCTTCACATCCACCAGCCCGACAATGCCGGTCTCGATGTAGATTTCCTCCGCCGGGGCCTCGATGGCGTCGATCACCAGCTCGCGTAAATCCTGCGGCATGTCCGCCTGGATGGTGAGCTGGATGGCCACTCCCCGGCGGCGGCGCTTCAGCGCGGTCTCATAGGAGCGGACGAGGTCTTCCGCCTCTTCCTCAAACTCCACATCCGTGTCGCGGATCAGGCGGAACAGCCCCGAGCCCTGCACGGTGAAGCCGGGGAAGAGCCGGCCCATGTTCATCGCCACCAGCTCTTCCAGCATCATGAAGCGGATCGGCCCGTCACCCTTTGGCAGGCGCACGAAGCGGTCTATTTGCGCGGGAAGCGGAATCAGCGCGGACATCTGGCCGTGATCGTCGTCCCGCGCCAGGGTCAGAGCCTTCACGAGGCCCATATTGGGAATGAAGGGGAAAGGGTGCGCCGGGTCCACCGCCAGCGGGGTAAGCACGGGGAAGACGTGCTCCATGAAATAGCTGTCGAGGAACGCGGCATCGTCCGAGCTGAGATCGATGGCGGTGCAGATGATAAGTCCGGCGCCCGCGAGCAGGCCGCGCAGCTCCGTGAAGGCCGCTTGTTGCGAGGCGATCAGCTCGCGGGCATGGATGTTGATGGCGTGCAGCTGCTGCGCCGGGGTTAGTCCATCGGCCGAGCGATCCAGCACGCCCGCGCGGGCCTGGCCGATGAGGCCCGCCACGCGCACGGAGTAAAATTCATCAAGGTTGGAGGCGCTGATGGAGACAAAGCGCAGCCGCTCCAGCAGCGGATGGCGGGGGTTGCGCGCCTCCCCCACCACGCGGAAGTTGAAATCCAGCCAGGAAAGCTCCCGGTTGATGAAGCGGGACGGATCGGTAAAGCCGATACTTGGGGTAGGGGCGGTGGTCATCTGGTCCATCATGCTTCCTATATCAGCGGCTATAAATGCTCAGTATGACGAATGTGTAACAGTTACTCGCCGTTCACCAGATCTTCCAGAATTTCGGCGGCCACGGTGCGGGTGACACGGGCGCCACGGTCGAAGGCGGCGTGGTCCAGCCGGGCCACGGCCTCGCGGTAGAAAGCCGGGGTGCGCGGCAGATGCAGCAGCAGGAAGTTGCGCACGGGGATGGAGAGGGTGAGCTGGCGGTCGGCGCAGAGCCGGGTCAGCAGCATGTCCAGCAGTTCATCCTCCGGCGGGCGGATCTCCACGGCCTGGGCGGCGCGCAGGCGGCTCGTCAGGTCCGCCAGCTTGTAGGACATGCGGGCGGGCGGCAGCCGGGCGGCGAGCAGCACGGGGTGACCGTCCTCCGCTGCCGCGTTAAGCAGGTGCAGCAGGGCGCGCGGCTCGGGCACCAGATCGGCATCGTCCACCGCCACCGGCCCGGTGGGGCGGATCAGCCCTTGCAGCACCGCGCCCTCAATCACCTGCGCGTGGTGGGTCTTGGCCCATACATGCAGCAGATGCGTCTTGCCGCTGCCCGCCTCGCCCCACAGCACCAGCCGCCCGTTGCTCCAGGCTTCCGGGCGCGCCAGCCACTCCCGCGCCGCGGCGTTGGAGGGGGCAGGGCAGAAATCCTCGGCCGCGAAGTCGTTTTCGTTTAGAAATGGAAGCGCTAGTTGCTTCATTTCGGCGGCGCGTCCAGGTAAAGCGGGGAGGCCAGATAGCGCCGCAGCCAGAAGCGCGCGAGCACGCCCAGCGTGGCGGTAACCGGCACGGCCAGCATGATGCCGAGGAAGCCGAACGCAGCCCCCCCCGCGAACAGCGAGAAAATGACCCACACCGCCGGAAGGCCTACGCGGTCACCGAGGAAACGCGGCTGGATGATATAGTCGTTCAGCGCCTGGCCGCAGGCGAACACCAGCACCACCATGAGCACACCATGCCAGCCGGGCATCTGGCTGAGCGAGAGCAGAATGGCGGTAATGCCGCCCAGCAGCGTGCCGA
>JAQUAC010000268.1 GCA_028687415.1 Acidocella sp.
GATGATGGCGAGAAGCCGGGAGCGTTCCGCGCCGTCGCGCTTCATCTGGTCGCCGAGATCCTGAACAGCGAGGGAATCCTCGACGTCCTTCTCGTCGGCTGGGATGAAGCCGAGATGCTTGGTCAGCGTCGCTTCGATGGCTGGCGTCAGCTTTTCCTGCACGATTTCCACGAAACCATTGACGATATCGAGTTCGATATCGTGCAGGGAGACAGACGATGCGCCAGGAAAGGGAGATTTGAAAAAGGGCATATGATCCTCCTGCTCGTTGAATGAGGGCGCCCCTTATGGAGCGCCCCTTTTCAAACTTAGGCCGGCGAGAGGTTGGTGATGGCGCCCAAGGACTGCATGAAATAGTGCTGCAGCACTTGGCTCGAATACACGCCATACTGGTACTGACGATTAAGACGAGGCCACTCAATTTGATAATTATCTCGCCGTGTGCGAACATTCATCAAATTTGAGATGTTTGCCAGCGGGTACGGCAACTTGTGGGTGATAAACATCACCGTGCCCGGCGGCATGTTCGGGTGCAGCGTGAGGGTGATCTCCGGCGCAGAACCCGACATGACGTAGGGGTTCAAGTACCCGCGCGCCATGCCACCACCGACGATCTGGCCCGGCTGCACGTTGAACGTGAAGCGAGTGCTGTTGGCGGAAGTCTGGCCGGCGAGGATCTTCTTGCGAATCCAGGTCAATTCCTGCGAGCTGACAAGGATCTCATCCGGCGACAGGCGCAGCGTATCCCAGAAATACTTCAGCGCGGTGTCGAATTCCACGATGCCACCCGAGCCATCGGCGGTGAGGCCGCTGCCATTGGAGGCGGCCGCCCAATACGAGCCGTTGGCGGGGTTGCCGATGAAGCCCAGCAGACCGTCGTGAACGAGGGAGTTCTGGGAATAGTCGGCCGACATGGTGGAGAACAGCTGCCCGGAAGCCGGGACGGAGGTGATGGTGACCTGGCCAACGGTGGTCACCGCGTAGAGGTACTGGTTGGAGACGGTGCCCACAAACCAAGCGTACCCATAAGCACCCTGCATCGGCGCGACAGAAGCCGTGACCGAGTTGGTGGTGCCCGCGCTGACCGTCACGTTCGCCAGGGGCGAGCCCTGCGCGGCGCCGGCGTTGTACTGCGTGGTGGTGCCGTCGGAGTTGGTGCGCGTCACCAGCCCGGGGACGAAGGTGGAGCTGGAGGCCACATAACCATCATAGGTCAGCGCAACGCAGCCGACATAGACCGCCACGCTGGCGCCGATGGTGCCGCCAGAGACATTCGCCACCAGGGTCGGTTGCGGCGAAACGCCGAGCCCGTGGGTGGAGTTGGAGCCGAGCAGCACCGCTTCTTCCGCGAGCATTTTGCTCTGCAGAAGCGAATGAACGGCGCGGGCGCGCACGTCATCGAAGCCTTCCGCTGCTTCCTCGGCTTCAAAGGTCGCGCTGGATTCCTGGCCCAGAGTGCGATACGCGGCGAAGTAATCGCCGGTCGTCACCTGGATCAGCCCACCGCGCATACCTTCCGCGACACCCGGCGAAACAGCCGTTCCTGAAATGGAACGAACCGTCTTCCAGTTGGCCTGAATCCCGCCTTTCCCTGAGACGCGGGGAATGGATTTCAGCAGCGGGGTGAGAACCGGATAGAGTTCTTTCGCCACCGGCTCAAGGTCGTATTCGGTAAGGCCAGTCGTGGCCGAGGAGCTTTGAACGAAGGTCGCGGCCTTATTGAGATCCTGCGACACGGCGCCTTTCGCGAGAGCATCGCGAAGCGCTTTCAATGTTTCGGACATTTTTTCACACCTTAATGTGTTGAGCAGCCGCGCCCCAGCGGCGAATACGGGGCAGTCCCGCTGCTCAAACGGGGTGTGACGAGCGAAGCCCGCGAGGGGCTGACACTCAAACGGGGCAACCTCGTGGTCGCCCCGTCAAGAAATTTCACATATAAGTGTGAGTTTTTTTGAAAAAATTTAGCCGTAGAACGGACGCGGTGCGGCCTGCTGCTCCTTCATTTTCGCCAGGGCGCGATCTGTCGGGCTCATCTTCTCAAGGTCCTGCTGCGAATGACCTGGCTGCGCCAGCGGATCTTCCGCGCCCTTCAACACGCCGGAGGAAACCAGCGGGGCCTTGGCCGGGGCGGCCTTCGCCAGCAATTCCGCGGTGAGCGCCTCAAACTCATCAAGGCGCGTTTTCATCTCGGCGTTGTTGTCGGCCAGCTTGGCCATGGCGTCGAGATCGATGCCGCGCGCGGCCAGCGCCTTTGCCAACACTTCATCGTTGGTGAGGTCGCCAACCTTGGCGAGATCCTGCGCCCCGGGCGCTCCCTTATTCACGTCATCCGGGCTGGGGCTGGCAGATGCGCCGGAACCCGTGGTCGCATCCGAAGAATCGGCGCCAGCCGCCGTATTCGCATCTGCCGGGTCCGCATTCTCGCCCGTCGGATCGCTCGGCTCATTGGTGCCGTCGACCATCTGCTTCAGGTAATCAACCTGAATCATCATGAGGGCGGCCAAACGGGCCAGCGTATCGAGCGGGTCGCCACCGTCAGTGCCATCGGCGCCGGTGCCGTCGTCACCCGGCTGCGCCGCACCGGCATCGGCCGGGGTGGGCTGCGCGGCGCCCATCATGCTCGCGTCCTTGGCCAGATCACCGCCGGCCAGCGCCTTGCCGAGCGCTTCGGTATCCACACCCGCGCGGGCCAGGGTGGAGAAGGCCATATCGGCGAAGAAAACATCGATGCCATCGGGATCGGTCGCGTATTTCGCCAGATCGGTCGGCAAATCCGTCTTCACCGCGACTTCGCCGCCGCCATCCGACATCGGCACCATGACGACATGATACCCATCACCATCATCGCCATCATCCAGCGGCTCGCAATGCTCGTTGACCGCCACGCGCAGAATGCCTTCGGCGTGCGCAAGCAAATCCTCCAGATGCTCGACCAACTCCGGCGAAGCCGGATCAGCATCGGAGGGCGGATTGCCGTCACGCCCCTGCCAGCTTTCGTAGCCGTTCTGGATGGTCGAGATCTGCGAAGCCAGCGTGCCGACCAGATTGGCGACACGGCCAACGCAGCCCAGCCCCTTGAACAGCGGCTCTTCAGCCTTGGGCGCGGCCTTAGCAAGCTGCCCCTCAATTTCGCCGCCAAGCGCGGCGCGGAATTCGTCGAAGGATTTTGCCAGGAGGTCGTCGCGGTTCGCGGCATTGCTGGCGGCGATGGACGTCACACTCTTCCGGAGCGTGTCGACCATCGCTTCGATGGTGTGGTTGGCGTTCATCGTCGTGCTTTCCTTTTTCATGGTACCGCGAGAGGGGAAACGCTTGCGCCACGCGGCATGGCGATTGCGTGAGCGGCCCTTTATGGTCGGGGCCGGGTAGAGTTCTTTCGCGCGCGGCTCGACCGAATAATTTGTCAGCCCGGTCGTGGGCGAAGCGGATTGCGAAAAAGTGGATTCACTCATGGGATAGACCCTTGAGACGTTTTCGGTCGCCCGGGCAAAGCTGGCGCCGGAGCGGTGGCACGCGCCGCCGAAATGCCGAGCGCCGAACCAACGGCACCCCCGAGCCCATCACCCGCCGCGCCACCCAAGGCGTTGCCGACAATGCCGCCCGCGATTTCGCCCGTCTGTGCCGCCTTCTCCTGGCCGGGCGCGGGAGGGGCGACTTTGGTGGCCAGTACCCGCTGCACCGCCGCCGGATGATAGCCGGAAAAATGCTTCAGCGTCGCATGCGTCAGGAATTCACCAAGCGCCGCGCCGATCGCGCCGCCAGCCACTTCTCCCGCGGCGGTGCCGACAGGGCCACCCAGGAATGTCCCGGCCGCAGCACCCAAGCCGCTGCCAATTTCGCTACCGACAGCGCGCTGCGCAAGCGCTTTGCCGGCCATGGTGGCAAGTTCCCCGCCAGCGCTTTCTCCAGCCGTGGCGCCGGCGAAATTACCAACGCCCATCGCGAAGCTTTGCGCGGGAGTGGTATTGCGCCGGTAG
>JAQUAC010000269.1:0-531 GCA_028687415.1 Acidocella sp.
AGGCCAGGCCGGAATAGTTCATCAGATAGGCGAGACCGATGATGAACATCACGGTGATCACCGCAACCCAGGCCTGTCTGATGGTCTTGCCGATGCAGCCAAAGAATGCTGCGGGCGAGAGGCGGAAGAGCAACGCGCAAACCACGGCCGCAAGCAGGATGGCGGTGCCGGTACCAAGGGGCTGAAAATTCCAGACCGCAGCGTAGGGTTTGCCCTGATACAGCGTAATGGAGATTGCCTTATCCAGGCCGGGCCAGTGGACCGCCTGCTGACCGATGGCGGCCACCTTGCAAGTGGTCCAGGCGATAACGGTGGCGGAGACGACGATCCAGGGAATCCAGCCCTGCCAGGGGGCGACATGAACCTCGGTTTGTTCAGCCTTTTCCAGCGCCGCCGCGGAGATCGCGAATTCGGCATCAGGCGCTGGGTGCCAGGCACGCAGAAACAGCAGTGTGGCGATGAGCGAGCCCATCGATGAGAGTACGTCGGTGAGCGCATAGTCGATGAAGTTAGAGGTGACGAACTGCGTGA
>JAQUAC010000269.1:541-3940 GCA_028687415.1 Acidocella sp.
CCACAACGTCTTGAGCGAGCGCCAGCCACCATAGATCGTCATGACGTAGAATGGCAGGATCAGCGCCATCACCGGCAGCTGCCGGCCGATCATCTGGCCGAGTGCATGAGCGGGCAAACCGGTGACCGCGCCCAGCACGGTGACAGGAACGCCCAGCGCGCCGAAGGCGACCGGTGCGGTGTTGAAGATGAGCACGAAGACCAGGGCTTCAAGCGGCGGAAACCCGACCAGGATGAGCAGCGAACTGGTGATGGCGATGGGCGTGCCGAAGCCCGCGATGCCTTCGAGCAGTGCGCCGAAGCAGAAGCCGATGACGACCAGCACAACCCGGCGGTCGTTCGGCAGATGCTCGATCACCCAGGCCCGAAAGGCTTCGAAGCGCCCGGATTTAACCGCAACATTGTAGGGCAACAACGCATTGATCACGATCCACATCACGGGCCAGACGGCAAAGACGGCGCCGTCGGCAACGGCGTTTAACGCCAATCCGACGGGCATTCGCCAGGCCGTGATGGCGATGGCCAACGCCACGAGAAGCCCGGCCAGTGACGCCTGCCAGGCAGCGCAGCGCAAAACGCCGAGCAGGACCAGCACGGTCACCACCGGCAGGATAGCCACCAAAAACGATAGCCCGAGGTTCCCCCCGACAGGTGCCAATAATTGCGCGAACATTCCGTACCTCCTTTTTGTTATTCGTTTATTTTTACTTGGATGTTTTTTAAGTTGCTGGTTGTGCTCCGATCAGCACCACATGCAGCCAACCCGGCCCGTGGGCGCCGCGCACCAGCGTGCCCTCAATGTCGGTGGTGCCACTGGCCCCGGTGACAAGATTGATGTTGCGCGGTGAGGACATTGTGGTGAGCGCGGCGGCATAGTCTTCCAACCAGGGCCAGATGTGCTCGGCCCGCACGGCGACGATGTGATGCAGCGGCAAAAAAGCGAACAGCGTCGGCGAGGTAGGGTTCGAATGAAACACGAGAGAGCCGGTTTCGGCGATGCCGCCCAGGGCAAGACCCACCGCCACAGGTTCATCAAGGCCGATATGGCCGTGGGTATCGAGCCCAGACCAATCCAGGGCGAGTAACTCAGGGTGCGGCTGCAGGGCGAGCGAGGGCACAAGGTTGTTCGCCGCGAGGTAGCGCCGCACGGCTGCGGGAAAATCCTCCAGCGTGGCGGCGTGTTCAGCGGTGGCCGCGATGCCAGGCGTGTTCAGGCGCTCGATAAATACAGTGTCGGGTGAACCAGAAATCCGGTCCGGCCGGGTGGCGCCGGCACGACGGCAGAGCGCATCGGCCTTCGCCTGAATGGCGGCGTCCGTCGCGCGTTGCGGCGATGCCGCGCGGGCGGCCTGCAAAATTTTACCTCGGGCATCGCTCATTTTTTCGACCTCCGCCGATACTGTGCCAAGAACGTGCCGCCGGACGGGCTGGGCATGTCCCGGTGGCGGGTCCAGCCACCTGCCAGCGGCATGCGGGATATCCAGCCGCCGCGGGCAAAAATTGGCATGATGCGCAAGCCGACGGCACTGGCGGTTTCGTAAAGCCAAGGCCGCAGCACGAGAAACCGCCATAGCGCCAGCGCCCAGCGCACCGTCGCGGGCTCAAACCCGCGCTGCCAGAATTTCTCGCGCCAGCCGCGCAGCAGCGTGGGCAGCGGAATCGCCACCGGGCAGACTTCCTGGCATTGGCCATTCAGCGTGCAGGCACGCGGCAGGTCCTGCGCTTCCTCCAATCCGGTGAGGGCCGGGGTGAGGACCGCGCCCATCGGGCCGGGATAGGTGGCGCCGTAGGCATGGCCGCCAATCTGCCGGTACACCACGCAATGGTTCAGGCAGGCGCCGCAGCGGATGCAACGCAACATCTCCGCCAACCCCTCGGCCAACATGCGGGTGCGCCCGGCATCGACAAGCACGATGTGGAATTCCTCCGGGCCGTCCAGGTCCCCGGCTCGCTTCGGGCCGCAATGGAAGGTCGTGTACTGCGTCAGCTCGGCACCAGTGGCTGAACGCACCAGCAGGCGCAGCATTGCCATGGCGTGGGCAGTGCTGGGGACCAGTTTTTCGATCCCGGCGGTAACAATATGCACGCGTGGCGGTGTGGTGGTCAGCTCGGCATTGCCCTCATTGGTAACGGTGCACACCGCGCCGGTATCGGCGATGAGGAAATTGGCCCCGGAGATGCCCACATCCGCCGCCATGAATTTCTGACGCAACTGCCGCCGGGCACTCGCCACCATGGCTTCCACTGTGGCAAGTGTACCGGGATCACGGTGATGCGTACGGAACAGCTCAGCCACCTGTTCCCGAGTTTTATGCAGCGCGGGCCAGACGATATGCGAAGGTGGATCGCCTGCGAGCTGTATGATGTGTTCGGCCAGGTCGGTTTCCACCCGTTCGATCCCCGCCTCTTGCAGCGCGTGCGGCAGGCCGATTTCTTCCCCCAGCATGGATTTGGCGCGGGTCACGGATTTAGCATTGGCCTTGCGGCAGATGTCGATGACGATATCGCAAGCCTGCGCGCCGGTTTGTGCCCAGTGCACTTTTGCCCCGGAGGCGATGGCGTTTTTCTCGAAGGTCTGAAGATAATATTCAAGATTTTCGATCACATGGTCTTTGATGTCCCGCCCGAGCTCGCGCGCGGCGGGAAATTCCGGCCAGACGGCCATGGCGGCAGCTCGCTTGGTGCGCGCTGCCCCGGTGGTGCGCTCGATGGCGAGTTTTAACGTCGGGTTGGAGAGCGCGGCATCGGCGCGCGCGGTGAAGGCGCTGGTCATGTGCCGCCGCCAATGGCGGGGCCATTGCCCATGCCAGCAAGGATTTCAGCGGTATGGAATGTCCGCACTGAGGCGCCGCGCCGGTGCAACTTGCCCGCCATGTTCAGCAGACAGCCGAGGTCGCCGCCGAGCAGCAACTCTGCTCCCGCCGCCTCAACCGCTACTGCCTTCTCATCGACGATGGCATTGGAGATAGCCGGATATTTCACGCAAAACGTGCCGCCGAAACCGCAGCACGTTTCTTCCCCCATCAGCGGCAGCAGGGTTAGGTCCTCAACTTCGGCCAGCAATTTGCGCGGCTGGGCTTTCACGCCGAGCTCGCGCAGACCGCTGCAACTGTCATGATAGGTCGCGGTTTTTTCCAGGCGGACGCCCTCTGGCGACCAGCCGCGAATGTCGGTGAGATAGCTCAGCAGCTCGTGGGTCCGCCCGGCGAGATTTTGCGCGCGCTCCAGCCAAACCGGATCGTTAGCGAACAGCTCCGGGTAGTGCAACTTAATGGTGGCCGCGCAGGAACCTGAGGGGACCACTACATGGTCGAACGGCTCCAGCATCTGGATATTACGCCGAGCGATCTGGCGCGTGCCCTCCTGGTCGCCGGAGTTCAGGGCCGGCTGGCCGCAGCAG
>JAQUAC010000016.1 GCA_028687415.1 Acidocella sp.
CATTGTCGATTTTTTACTGCAAACGGATGACGTTTTTTTAAGCCGGCATGACATGCCGAAGGGCGGGATGTCGCTCATCGACGCCGACAGGGCGACGAAACTGACCGCCGAAATGCAGGGCGGCCTCACCGCCTCCGGCGGCTCGGTGGCCAATTCCTGCGCCGTGGCGGCGGCACTTGGCGCGCGCGTCGCCTTTCTGGGCAAGGTGGGGCATGATGAGATGGGCGAGGCGTTCCGCCGCGAGATCTCCGCGCATGGCGTGCATTATGCCACCCCGCCGCTCACCGCCCCCATCCCCACGGCGCGCTGCCTGATCCTGGTTACGCCGGAGGGCCAGCGCACCATGAACACCTATCTGGGCGCCGGCGGCGAATTCTCACTCAGTGATCTGGACGAGACGATCATCGCCGCTTCGGCGGTGACGTATCTTGAGGGCTACTTGTTCGACCCCCCGGCGGCTCAGGCGGCCTTTGCCGAGGCTGCGAAAATGGCCCGCGCGGCGGGGCAGAAAACCGCGCTCTCGCTCTCCGACGCTTTCTGCGTGGACCGCCACCGCGACGGCTTCCGCCGTCTCATCGCTGAGGGCATCGACATCCTCTTCGCCAACGAGGTGGAGATTTGCAGCCTGTATGAGTGCAACGAATTCGAGGACGCGGCGGCTAAGGCTGCCGCCGAAATCCCCCTGGCGGTGCTCACCCGCAGCGAGGCGGGCAGCGTGATCCTGCATAACGGCACGCTGACCGAGGTGGCGGCGGTGCCGGCCCAGGTGGTGGATACGACCGGCGCTGGCGATGCCTATGCCGCCGGGTTCCTGGCCGCCTACACCAAGGGCCAGGGGCTGGAGGCGGCGGGCATGCTCGGCGCCAAGGCGGCGGCGCTTGCCATCAGCCGCATTGGTGCCCGCCCGGCTGCGGCGGCGTTGCGGGAACTCATCTGATGCTGCTGCAATACGGTATTCTGGTTCTGGCGGCGTTCGCCGCCGGGGCGCAGAATGCCGTTGCCGGTGGCGGTTCTTTCCTCACCTTCCCCTCGTTGATCTTCGCCGGGCTGGACCCGCGCGCGGCCAACATCACCTCCACAATCGCTCTCTTCCCCGGCCAGGCCACCACGGGTTGGGCGGGGCGGCATCTGGCTGAAGGCGCCGCAGGGCTGTCGCTGCGCACGTTGTTCATCGTCAGCGTGGTGGGCGGGGCCATAGGGGCGGTGCTGCTGCTGGCCACGCCGGTCGGCGTGTTCACGCATCTGGTGCCCTGGCTCATCCTGTTCGCGACGCTGGTGTTCATATGGGGCAATTTCTTTGCCAAAAAGCGGGCAGATGACGCGCCGCCGCCGGTTTCCAGCCGCACCGCCATCGTCATGCAGTTCCTCATTGCCGTGTATGGCGGCTATTTTGGCGGCGGCATCGGCATTCTCATGCTCGCGGCGCTCACCGCCGCCGGGCTCTCCGTGCGCCATGCGGGTGGTACCAAGAATGTGCTGGCGGGGGTGGTGAACGTCGCCGCCGTGGTCATCTTCATCGTGCAGGCCAAGGTGAACTGGGTCATTGTCGTGCTGATGGCTATCGCCGCCATTCTGGGCGGGCAGCTGGGCGTTTATATCCTGCGCCGGGCACCGCAGACGGTGCTGCGGGTGGTCATCGCCTGCATCGGCATCGCGCTTACCATAGGCATGTTCCTGAGGGCTTAGAACGGCAGCGCGCTGCTGAACCCGAACGGTTCCAGCAGTGCGGAAGCCGCCGGCGTGCCGGTGAAATAGGCCGCCTGCACTGGCTCCGGCGTTGAGGACATTGCCCCTGTCACCGCCAGCGTCTGCCGGGCTACTGGCAGCGCCGGGTCGAACCAGGCCAGCTCCGGGTGCAGCGCGGTGAATTCCGGTAGCAGAAACGTGTAATGCGTGCAGCCGAGCGCGATGGCGTCGATCCGCCCGCCCTCCGCCTGCGCGAAGAGCGGGGCGATGGCCGGGCCGACATCCACCTCACTCCCCCGGAATTTCTGCTCAGCCAGCTCCGCCAGCGCGGGCGTGCCGAGCGAGAGCACGGTGCAGCCAGGCGCGAATTGCCGGATCAGCTCGTTCAGGTACGGCCTGCGGACGGTCGCGGCGGTGGCCAGTACGCCGATGACCTTGCTGGTGCTGGCGGCGGCGGCGGGCTTTATCGGCGGCACGCAGCCGATGAACGGCACATCATACGCCGCGCGCAGGGCGGGCAGGGCGATGGTGCTGGCCGTGTTACAGGCCACCACCACGGCTTGCGGGCGGAATTCGCGCAGCGCCACACCGATAAGCTCCACGATATGCGGCAGGAGAATTTCGTCCGGCTTCTCGCCGTACGGAAAGAAGCCGTTATCGGCCAGATAAATGAGTGGCTGCGTGGGCTGGAGCCGGCGTATCTGCGCCGCCACGCCAAGCCCGCCAATGCCGGAATCAAAAACCAGGAGAGACATGGCGGGCTCAGAAATCATCCGCGGCGGCGAACTCGACATCCCGGTGCACGTGGATCGACATCAGAACGCCGAAGCCGAGCATCACGGCGGTGAGTGCCGAGCCGCCATAAGAGATGAGCGGCAGCGGCACGCCGCCCACGGGGATGAGGCCCATAACCATTGAGAGGTTGACGAAGCAGTACAGGAAGAAATTCGTGCCGATGCCCAGCGCCACCAGCCGCCCGTAGGTGTGCTGGCAGGTGATGGCGGTGTAGAGCGCCAGCGCCACGATGAAGAACAGCAGCCCCAGCACCGCCATGCTGCCGAGGAAGCCGAACTCCTCGGCGATGATGGTGAAGACGAAATCCGTCTGCTTCTCGGGCAGGAAGTTGAGCTGGTTCTGCGTGCCGTGCAGATAGCCCTGGCCGAAGAATCCGCCGGAGCCGAGCGCGATCTTGCTCTGGATGATGTTGTAGCCCGCCCCAAGCGGGTCCGCGCCGGGGTTGAGGAAGGTGTCGATGCGGGCTTTCTGGTAGTCGTGCAGATGGTGGTAGAGCACCGGTGCCGCCACGGCGAGGATGGCGACGGCAATGGCGAACCACCACCAGCGCACCCCCGCCCCCAGCATCACGGCACAGCCGATGCAGCCGGTAATGACCGCGGTGCCCAGGTTCGGCTCCTTCAAAATCAGCCCCACCGGCAGCAGGATCGCCGCCACGGCGGGCAGCACGAGGAGCAAATTGCCGGTCTGCTCCGGCGTCGCGCGCTTGAAATATGAGCCGATGGCCATGGCCAGGAAGAGTTTCATCAACTCGCTGGGCTGGATCTCAACGCCGCCCACGGTCATCCAGCGCTTGGCCCCCAGCCCCATATGGCCGAACTTCATCACCATCAACAGCAACAGCACCCCGAACAGGTAGGAGGGCCATGAGAGTTTCTCTATGGCCCGGATATCGACCATGGCGATGCCCAGCATCATCACCAGCCCGGTGAGGAAGCGCCAAAGCTGGCTATTGGCATAAGGCTGCGGGTTGCCCCCGGCGGCCGAGTATAGCGCCGTGTAGCCCACCGCGGCCAGCAGGCAGACGCAGAACACGAACAGCCAGTTCACGCGCAGGAACTTGCGCGCGAGACCGAAGGAGCGGTCGCGGAACGGGCGGCGTGGCGGCAGGCTGCTTTCGAGGATCATGTACTGTTCACCGGCAGTGCGGGGGTGGTGGATTGTGCCGGCAGGGTGAGCGGCGCATCCCGCCCGGCCGGATCGTGCGTCAGCGCGTAGGTCATCATGTTATGCGCGATGGGTGCTGCGGTCTGCGCGCCGAAATTGCCGTGCTCCACCACCACGGCGACGGCGTAGCGCGGATTGTCATACGGCGCGAAGCCCACGAACAGCGCGTTCGGGCGGTTTTCCCAGGCCATGGTCATGTCGTTGAAGTTCTTCTGCTTCTCGGCGGCGGAGTTGTTGTGCACCTGGGCCGTGCCGGTTTTTCCCGCCATCTGCACGTTGGGGATGGTCAGGCGCGCGGCATAGGCCGTGCCCTGGGGCGTGTTCACCACATCGAACAGCCCCTGGCGGATGATGGCGAGGTGCCGGTCATCGATATCCAGGTCTGGCCAGTCATTCGGGTCCGAGCCATTTTGCAGCACGCCGCCGATGCGCCGCGTGATGTGCGGGCCTACGGCGTTGCCGGAGGCGATGCGCGCGATCATGGTGGCCAGCGCCAGCGGGGTGAGCTGGGTGTAGCCCTGGCCGATGCCCTGCACCACCGTGCTGCCCTGCGCCCAATGGATGCCCCTGGATTTTGCCCATGCCAGCGTTGGCACCAGGCCGGAGGCGACATTCGGCAGATCCGCGCCGAGATTGACGCCGAGCCCGAGTTTGCCCGCCATGGCGGCCATGCGGTCGATGCCGGTCATCAGCGCCACCTGGTAGAAGAACACGTCGCAGCTCACCTGCAAGGCGGTGGTCACGGTGATGGAGCCGTGTGCGACATGGTTGTCGCACCAGAAGATATGGTCGCCGAGCTTGAAGAAGCCGGGGCAGGTGAGAATGGTGTCGGCGGTCAGCAGCCCGGCCTTCATCGCCGACAGCGCCACGGTGGGCTTGAAGGTGGAGCCAGGCGCGAATAATCCGGCGGTTGCCTTGTTGTGCAGCGGATGCTTGGGGTCCGTCATCCAGCCGTTCCACACCGCATTGGGCACGCCCTTGTCGAATAGCCCGGGGTCGAAGGAGGGAGAGCTGGCCATGGCGAGAATTTCGCCGGTATTGGCGTCCAGCATCACTACAGCGCCGGCATTGTCGGCCAGGCTCTGCATCGCCAGAGTCTGCAACCCGGCATCCAGGCCCAACGTCACCGTCTGCCCAGGGGTGCCGGCATCGTGCGCCACTTCGCGCACCACCTCGCCATGCACGTTGGTCTCGGTCTGTACGAAGCCCGGCGCGCCGCGCAGCGCTTGGTCTTGCGCCGCCTCTGTCCCGGTACGGCCCACGCGCATGCCGGGCAAGGAGAGCACGGTGTCGCTCTGGGCCTCCTTCTGGTTCGGGCGGGCGACGTAGCCCACCGCATGTGCCGACACCGGCCCCAGCGGGTAGACGCGGCTCGCCCCCACCTCCACCACCACGCCGGGCAGGTTGGGAGTGTTGACCTCAATGGCAGCCATGTCCGGCCAGTCCAGATAATCCTTCAGCAGCACCGGAATATAGCCGGGCCGACTGGCCAGATCCTGGGCGATGCGCTGCTTCTCGTCATCCGGCAGGTCTACCAGCTTGTAGAAGTTTTCCAGCACCGCCTGCGGGTCCGGCGCCAGAGCATGCATGAACAGCGCGCGCCAGTGCTGCTGGTTGCCGGCCAGGATGGTGCCGAAGCGGTCGGTGATGAGCCCGCGCTCGGGTGCCACCAGCCGCTCGGAGATGGAGTTCTGCTCCGCCAGCATGGCGTATTTGCCGTGCTGCGAGACTTGCAGATGGTACAGCCGGGTGGCGATGGCGCCGAAAATGACCCCCTGTGCGGTGCCGATGAGCAAGGCGCGGCGTGTGAAGGCCGAGCGTGTTTTAGCGACGCGTTTCATGTCAGGCTTAGGTCAGCTCCACCGCGGCGGGGCCGCGATGCGCGCGGATGAGCAGCGCCGCCAGCCCCGGATACAGCCCGGCGGCGAACAGCGTCTCCAGCGCCGTTGGCCAGAGCGGCAGCAGCGAGGCGTAGAGCAGCGACTGCCCCGCCCAGGCAAGGAACGACACCAGCGCCGCGAAGGCTGTGAACAATCCCCAGGTGAACAGAAATTTCGCAGGCACCAGGCGGCGGCGCAAGGCGATGGTGACCCATTGCAACAGCAGCAGCAGCGCCGCCCAGAGCCCCAGCGGTGTGAGGCCCAGCAGGTCCAGCAGCAGCCCGGCGGCGGCGGTGAGCAAAGCGGGCAACGAGGCCGGGCGGTAGAGCGACCAGAAATACACGCAGGCCATGGCGAAGACCGGGCGCAGCTCCGCTTGGCCGGGCATGCCGAAGGGCATGCCGAGCACGACCAGCCCAAACACCAGCAGCGCGCCGGGAAAGGCCCAGCGGGCAGTGGCGTCGAGCTTGCGCCACAGGCTCGGGGGCCTGCGCATGGCGGGGCCGTGGGCCATGCTCAGCGTTTCCGGGAATGCGTGGCGGCTGGCTTGGTGTGGGGGATGGGGGTGAGCACCGGCAGGTTGTCCGGGTAGCTGAACAGGCGCAGCAGCCGCAGCGCGTCCAGATTCGCCAGTGGAAGAACCACCGGGTCGTTCTGTGCGTCGTAATGCACCACGCCCACCGGCAGGCCGGGCGGGAAGGCGCCGCCCTGGGAGTTGGTCAGTACCATCGCGCCCTCGGCCGGGGGCTGGCCGGGTGCCCAGTACAGCAGCGCCGGATTCGGGCCGTTAGTGCCGGTCATCAGCGCGGGGGCGCCGTCCGCGCCCAGCGCCACGGGCACACGGCTGTTGAGGTCGGTGATCAGCAGCACCCGCGCCGAGCGCCCGCCGGCCTCCACCACGCGCCCGGCGACGCCGCGCCCGTCCATGGCCACGGCGCCGACCAGGCTTTGCGGGTTGCCGTTGGCGGGCGGCACCAGCACCAGCACCGAGCGTGCATACACCCCGCCGAGATCGGCTACGACCTCGCCGGTGGAATAGGTGGGGGTGGCGGGCGGCACGTAATTCATCGAGGCTTTTAGCGCGTTGTTCTGCGCCTCCAGCGCCATGGCCACTTCCTGCCATTGCAGCAGCCGCGCGTTCTCCGCGCGCAATTCGGTGTTCTCGGCGCTCAGAGTAAAGAGATGCCCGATTGCCCCGGTGCCATGCTCCGCTGCCTGTATCGGCCCGGAGACAAGCATATAGGCCGGAGCCAGCACATCATCGAGCTCGGCGCGCAAACGGTCGGAAAAGCCCTGATCGGCGCGGCCGATCAAAATGAAACCGAGCGAGACCACCAGCATCACCGGAAAGGTGAGCCGCGATAATGCCTGCCGGAACGGGACCGATAACCTGATCACCGGAGATCAAACTCCTCGGGTGTAAAACTGCGGAGGTCCAATACAGCCAAAACCACGCCTCGCCCAGGGCGAAATCCGGGGTTTTTGCACCTTGATCTAACTTTTAATTAATTAGATTTGAACGTTTCTGTGCCCGAAAATCGCGGTACCGACACGCACATGCGTGGCCCCGGCGGAAATCGCCACCTCGAAATCAGCGGACATGCCCATGGAACGCACCGCCAGCCCGTGCGCATCCGCCATCGCGGCCATGCGCTTGAAGTAGGGCAGGGGGTCGCCTTCGGCGGGGGGGATGCACATCAGCCCCTTCACGGCTTCGCCAAAGCGGGCGCGCATGGCGCGGATGAACGCGTCCGCCTCTGTCAGCGGCACGCCGGATTTCTGTGCCTCGTCGCCGATATTCACCTGCACCAGCAGCTCCGGCAGCCGTCCTTCAGCCTGGGCGGCGTGCTCTATGGCGTCGGCCAGCTTCACCCGGTCCAGGCTGTCGATGGAATCCGCGATCCGTACCGCATGCGCGGCCTTGTTGGTTTGCAGTCCGCCGATGAGGTGCAGCTTCGCGCCGGGGAGGGGGAATTTCTCATCCGCCTCCTGTACGCGATTTTCGCCGAACACGGTCTGCCCGGCGGCAAGCGCCGCCAGCACCGCCTCTTTCGGGTGAGTCTTGCTCACGGCCACCAGCGTCACCTCTGCCGGGTCACGCCCGGCTGCCCGCGCGGCGGCGGCAATGCGGGCGTGGATGGTTTCAAGATTTGCGGCGATTACGCTACGGTCGGCCATGGACACACGGTTAATCGCCTGGGGCCGCGCGGTAAAGCGGGGGCCGCTCCCGCCGCTCTGGTTTTTCACCGATGCTGCCCGCACGCCGGACCCGCTGCCAGCAGTGGCGCGGCTGCCGAAGGGGTTGTGCGGCGTGGTATTCCGGCATGATGCCGCACCCAGCCGCGCGGCGCTGGGCGCGCAGCTGGCCGCGCTTTGTGCCGCCCGGCGCCTGACGCTGGTGGTGGCGGGGGATGCGCGCCTCGCCGCTGCACTGCATGCCGGGCTGCATTTGCGTGGTGGCCGCCGCCTCGGCGCGCTGGGGTTGCCGCGCCTGGTCACTGCCTCCGTTCATGATGCGACGCAACTGCGCCGCGCCCGCCGCGCTGGCGCAAAGCTGCTGTTTATCTCGCCGGTTTTTCCCACTGCCAGCCACCCCGGCGGCGCCGTGCTCGGCGTGCTGGGCTGGCGGCGCTTGGCGGCTCGCGCCGGGGCGGGGCGGGCCTGCGCCCTGGGCGGCATCGGCGGCGCCTCCATCCGCCGCCTTGGGCCGCGCTGCGCCGGTGCCGGAGCGATTGAGGCGTTCATATAACGCCGACTTGCGGAGTTTTTAGTATCTGTATAGTTGTTGGGTGGTTAATTTTTTTGATGTGTAAATTTCTCATCCTTTTTCAGGGTGCTTTAAAAAACATGAGTATTATTATAGGTTTTTCGTCTTTTTGTGCTGCCGACTATCTGCCGCTGGTTGTTTATTGTGACATATTTGATACAGGACCGTCGATATTGTCTACTAATACGATTGTAATTATTGAAGCAAAGTAGAGATGAGGTTTTAAGGGTAAGGCTGTTCGGTTCTGAAAATTCAGGTCGGGGGCTGCAAAATGACCAATCTGCCGGAACCTTCCGGCGTTCCAGGAGATAGAGTGCATGCGTAAACTGCTTATGGCCGCAACCGCCGTGGTCCCTCTGCTCGCCGCCGGGGCCGCGTGGGCCCAGCCAATAAAGGAGGTTGCTCCCGGCACCATTACCGTGCACCTGAATGGCCGCTTCCAGTTCGAGATGGTGGATTACGGTTCCACCTTCAATACTGTCGGTGGCAATAAACTGAACCCGGTAACCGCGGCAGGCGAGCTGCGCCTCTATCCCGGCTTTGACGCGGAGACGCTCAGCGGCATTGCGTACGGTGTTCAGGTAGAACTGCGCGACGCCTTCTCGGATGCCGGAAAGGGCGTGAACGCCAACGCCGCCACAACGTCCGGCACTGGCAGCATGTATGTCCGCCGGGCTTACGGTTACATCGGCACCACGGATTACGGTTATTTTCGCTTTGGTCAGACGGATGCCGCCACCTCTCTGCTGGAACAGGGCGTGATCTATAGTTTCGGCGATGGCGACGGCTGGAAGAACCGCGGTGGTATCGCCACCACGCTGCCCTCCTATGCCTCGCCCATCAACACCATCGTCTGGGGCGACCAGGTGGCGCTTTATGGCAGTGACAAGATCGTTTACATCTCACCGAAGATTTATGGTTTCAACGCCATCGCCTCCTACGAGCCGAACTCCAACGGCCTGAAGGAAGGCTACGCGAACTGCACAACGGCCAACTCAACCTGCGCCGCGTTGAGCTCCTCCGGCACAGCCTCAGATATCGGTTCGCGCCGTAAGAACACCGTGGATGCCGGTTTGCAATACACACTGCAGCAGTACGGCGTACTGGCCAGGATCGCCGGCACCTACCTGCATAGCGCCACGCTCAGCTACACCGGCGTCTCCGCCTCCTCCGGCCCATTGAACTACACTGCTGGCGGTCGCGGCTATTCAGACATGAACGCCTACCAGTTTGGCGCGCAGGTAACGTATGCGGGTTTCACCCTCGGCGGCAACGTTAAGTTCGGTCAGGTGAACGATGCCTACTCCTTCGTGCCGAAAGGCGGGCGCGGGGCCTTCGTCTATGATGTAGGCTTCGCCTACAATATTGGTCCCTATGTCATCGGCGCTAATTATTTCGACAGCCAGACCTCAGGTACTTACGACCCGACCAGATACGGCAAGGAAGCCCGCACGCTGAACGAGAATGGCGTAATCGTCGGTGCCAACTACGTCATTGGCAAGGACATGAATGTGTTTCTGCAATACATGTATGGCCAGCGCCATCAGTACGGTAACGCCCAGCTCTCCGCCACCGGCAACGCGCAGACGCAAGCCGTCGGCATGGGTGCCACGCTGAAATGGTGATCCGCCAGGTTAGTGCTTAGGGTCTCGAAAAAGGGGATGGGAGGCCATCTCCTTTTTTTTGTTGCGACATCATACTGTAACACGTTTGTCATACGGTATGAGTAGGCTGTGCCGAAGACGATTTTTTATCTACAAAGTAAGTAGATAATGACATATAAAACGCTGTTTTTTTCGGCAACTCATTTGAATTTCTTATGTTTTAATAGAAAAAGTTTTAACACTACTGTCATATATTTGTGTCGTCTCAGCCACACCCAGTTTGGAAGCACCGGAAGTCTCCAAGATTGCATTGCCAGGAATTAAGGATGCGGTTTTAAGGGCCGCGAGCGTCCGGTTCCCGCCGGTCTGGTCAGTCCTGAAACTTACAGTCCAGGACTTCAATAATGCAAATCAGCCGGCGGATTCCGGCGAACGAGGAGATAGAGTGCATGCGCAAGTTACTTATGGCCACGGTGGCCTCGATGGGCGCCTTGCTCGCCGCCGGTGCCGCTAACGCTCAGTCAGTAAAGCCGGTCGCCCCCGGCACCATCGTCGTGCATTTGAACGGCTACTTCCAGTTCGGCATCGATGACGTTGGTTCTTCCAACAACACCAGCACGAGCGGTGGCACCACCACCAAGCTGAACCCGATCACCACCAACGGTGAATTCCGTCTGTACCCCAGCTTCGACGCGATGACCTTGAACGGCATTGAATACGGTGCCCATGTCGAGCTGCGCACCTCCTTCACCGACGCCGGCAAGGGCGTGAGCAGCAGCGCCGCCACGACGGCCGGCAGCGGCAGCCTCTATGTTCGCCGCGCCTATGGTTACATCGGCACCAAGGATTACGGTTATGTCCGTTACGGCCAGACCGACGGCGCCTTCACCCTGCTGCAGACCGGCGTGATCGAGGCCTTCGGTGACGGCGCCCAGTACGCCAGCACGGACTCCACCTCGCTGTATGTCGTGCCCGGCCACTCGATCCCTGGCGAATTCATCTATGCCGACCAGGGCGCGCTCTACACCACGGACAAGGTTGTGCTTATCTCCCCGGCGGTCGCCGAACCGTATCTGGGCGGCAATTTCACCGCGATGGCCTCCTATGAGCCGAACAGCAACGGCCTGAAGCAGGGTTATGGGAATTGCGGCGTTGCCACCTCCGCCTGCGCGGCTGTCAGCTCCAGCAGCACCTTCAACTCCACCATGGCGAAGGAACGTCAGAATACGTTCGACGTTGCCGCCCAGTACGCGCTGAAGATGAACGGCTTCAACAGCAAGGTCTCTGTCGGCTACCTTGATGGCTCACCGATCCGCTATACCGGCAGCATCGCCGGCGCCAACGCCGCCTACAACCTCGATCAGCTTCAGGTCTTGGAGTTCGGCGCGCAGACCACCTATATGGGCCTGACCCTGGGTGCCAACGTGAAGTACGGCCAGACCCTGGACGGTTATGCACCGAAGCCGGTCGGCGCGCGTGACGCCCTGGCCTACATTGTCAGCGGCAACTACGTGATTGGGCCCTACGTGATCGGCGCCAGCTTCTTCGACAGCCAGAGCGCCGGTAACCAATACGCCGGCAAGAAAGGCGAAGCCCGCACCCTGTCCGAATACGGCGCGTCCGCTGGTGGCAACTACATGATCGGCAAGGATCTGAGCCTGTACGTGCAGTACATGTACGCTCACTCCCACCAGCCCGGTAACACCAGCATCGGCAACGGCGCCAGCGGCAATTCGCAGATGCAGATGGTCAGCGTTGGCAGCACCTTTAAGTGGTAATCGCGTAACTCTTGGTTACGCAGCGGAAAAGGGTGGCGGGCAACCGCCACCCTTTTTTATGCCCGCCGCCGCCTAGCCCTTGGCGGAACTTGGCGTGAAGGCTAAAGACCTTGCAGGTTTAGGGTTTTGGAGAGCTGAATTGCGGATCTTGGGAAGAATGACTGTGCCCGCCGGGTTGCTTTTGGGAACTTTGGCGTTGAACGCATGCAGTGGAGTCAAAACCAGCCAGGCCGACTATAACAACCCTGAAAATCAGGGCCTGCCTCAGGGGCAGACCATGGGCACCGGCGGCGGCCTGTTCACCTTGGGCAAGGGGGCTAGCGGCAGCGGCGGTGGCGGCGCCAACCAGATTCAGGTGAACGCCTATCTCTGGCGCGCCACGCTTGCCACCCTCTCCTTCATGCCGCTTGTCTCGGCTGACCCGTTCGGCGGCGTCATCATCACCGATTGGTACGTCCCGCCCGCCACGCCGAATGAGCGCTTCAAAGTCAATGCCTATATCCTGAGCAAGCAGATCACCGCCGAAGCCGTGCAGGTCAGCGTGTTCCATCAGGTCCAGCAGGGCGGCCAGTGGATGGATAGCCCCGCCGACCCAGCCGTCGCCAACGGTCTCGAGGACCGCATCCTCGCCCAGGCCGCCGACCTCCAGGCGCAGGCGCAGAACACGAAATAATCCCGCAGGTTCGGGGCAGATCCAGGGGGGGCAAAACCCCCTTGGATCTCGCTAATCCAGCTCATAAAAAAGGACCCTTTGAGGGTCCTTTTTTTATGAGCTGTTCCCCTGAAGTGCCCGAACCTACGGGACTTATTCCGCGGGCCATAGCCAGGCGGCGCCACGCACGCCGGAGGAGTCGCCGTGCTGGGCGCGGACGATGTCGGGGCTGAACGCGTCGGAAAAAATATAGGGGCGCATGAGGTCTGGAAGAACCTCGTACAGATGCGGCAGGTTGGAGAGGCCGCCGCCGAGGACGATGGTGTCCGGGTCCAGAATATTGGTAATGCTGGCCAGCCCCCGCGCCAGACGCTGGGCGTGGCGGGTGAGGGCGGTTCGCGCGGTTGCCTCCCCGGCCTCAGCGCGGGCGGGGATGGTGCTGGCATCGCGCGCGCCGGGGCCGTCGCACTCCAGGGCCAGAGCCGGTCCGGCGAGGTACAACTCCAGGCAGCCGGTTTGCCCGCACCAGCATTGGCGCAGCGGCAACTCATCCGGCTCCGGCCAGGGCAGGGGCGTGTGGCCGAATTCTCCGGCCAGCCTGTGCCGCCCTTCCAGAATCCGGCCATTCACCACAATGCCCGCCCCGGTGCCGGTCCCCAGAATGACCCCGAACACCACGGGGCTTCCGGCGGCGGCACCGTCGGTGGCCTCGGAGAGGGCGAAGCAATTGGCGTCATTGGCCACGCGCACTTCGCGGCCCAGCCGCGCGGCTAAATCCATGTCGAACGGGTGGCCGTTCAGTGCGTTGGAATTGGCGTTCTTCACCAGCCCGGTGGCGGGTGAGATGCAGCCCGGAATCCCCACCCCCACGCTGGCGCTGACGCCTGCCTCGGCCTCCGCCGCGAGCACCAGCCCGGCGATGGTCTCCAGTGCCGCGTCATATCCGGCGGGAGTGGGCGCGCGGCGGCGCAGCACTTCCTGCCCCCCCGGACCCAGGAGTAGAATCTCGGTTTTGGTGCCGCCGAGGTCGATGCCGATGCGATAGCTCATGCCTGCCTTGTCCGCTGAATTCTTGCCTTGCTCAAGCCTGTTGCCGGGGGCATGCTTATTGTCATGGGTGAACGTCTAATTGATGCGCAATATCAAAAATCGCCAATTCCCGTGCTACGCGCGGCGAGAGCTTTGCGGACCATGGCGCCGGGGGAAAAGCTCCGCGTGCTGGCCACGGACCCCGGCGCGGTTACTGATTTTCGGGATTTTTGTAAAACCTCCGGGCACGCCCTCACTGCCGCCAGCGAGAGTAAGGGGGTGTTCAGCTTCACGGTGAAATGCCGGGCGGAGGTGAAGTGAGCGTCGCGCTTTTCACTCACCCCTCGGCCCTGGCGCATGACACCGGATATGAGCACCCCGAATGTGCCGAACGCATCCGCTGCGTGCTGCGTGCGCTGGAAACGCAGGAATTCGCCCCCCTGCTGCGCGAGACCGCTCCCCGTGCCAGTACGGCGGAGCTGAAAGCGGCGCATGACCCGGATTATGTGGACGCGATTTTCGCCCTGCCGCGTGACAAGACCACCACCATAGACGGCGATACCGTGTTCAGCCCCGGCACGCTGGAAGCCGCCCTCCGCTCCGCCGGTGGCGCCTGCGCGGCGGTGGACGCAGTGATGGAGCGCTGGGCCCAGGCCGCCTTCGTCGCCATGCGCCCGCCCGGCCACCATGCCGAGGCCGACCGCGCCATGGGTTTCTGCTTCTTCAACAACGCCGCCGTGGCCGCTTTCCACGCCCGCGCCCGCTGGGGCCTCACCCGCATCGCGGTGGTGGATTTCGATGTGCATCACGGTAATGGCACGCAGCACATCCTCGCCCCGCATCCGGAGATGTTCTACGCCTCCTCCCATCAATCCCCGAGCTTCCCCGGCACCGGCCAGCCCAGCGAGCATGGTGGCTCCAACAACGTGATTAACGTGCCACTGTTGCCGGGCACCAATGGCGAGGTCTTCCGCGCCGTGTGGGAGACGCAGATCATCCCCCGGATTCTCGCCTTCAACCCGGAGTTGCTCATCCTCTCCGCCGGATTTGACGCCCATGCCGCCGACCCCATGGCCCAGCTGCGCCTGCGCGAGCCGGATTTCACCTGGATCACCCAGGCCTTGCTGGCGGTGGCGGATACGTGCTGCCAGGGCCGCGTCGTCTCCCTGCTGGAGGGCGGCTACGACCTCACCGCCCTGGCGCAGTGCACGGCTGCGCATGTCCGTGCGCTGATGCGGTTGTGATTTTTTTCCCGTGCTTGTACGTGAACTGTCATGACAGATACCTCCGATATTGCCGCCTTATCGTTCGAGGACGCTCTGAGCGCGCTGGAAAGCATCGTGCGCGGACTGGAAAGCGGGCAGCAGAAGCTTGAGGACGCCATCGCCGCCTATGAGCGGGGTGCCGCGCTGAAGAAACATTGCGAGGAAAAACTGGCGCAAGCCGAAGCGCGGGTGCAAGCTATCGTGGCCCGCGCTGACGGCTCCCTTACCCTGAAAAACGAGGACTGACATGGCGCTTGATCTTGTGCCCAAACCGGACGCCCTAGCCGAAGCCCTGGCCGAGACCGCACGCGTTGTTGAGGCGCAGCTGGACGCGCTGTTGCCCGTGCCGGAAACCGCCGAGGCTAAACTCGTGGAGGCCATGCGCTACGCCGTGCTGAACGGCGGCAAGCGCATGCGCGCGTTTCTGGTCATGGAAACCGCCAAGCTGTTCAGCGTGAACAAAACCTGCGCGGCCCGCGTGGCGGCGGCGGTGGAAATGCTGCACGCCTATTCGCTGGTGCATGATGACCTTCCAGCCATGGACGATGACGATCTGCGCCGCGGTCAGCCAAGCTGCCACAAGAAGTTCGACGAAGCCACCGCCATTTTGGCCGGTGACGCGCTGCAGACCCGCGCCTTCGAGGTGCTGGCCGAGCCCGATACCCATGACGACGCCGAAGCCCGTTGTGAGCTGGTGCTGGCGCTGGCCGCCGCCTCCGGCATGCGCGGCATGGTCGGCGGGCAGATGATCGACATGGAAGGCGAGGGCAAGACCCTCTCCGGCCCTGAGATCACCCGTCTGCAGGCGCTGAAAACCGGGCGGCTGATCCAGTTCGCGGCTGAGGCCGGGGCCATTCTCGGCCGCGCAAGCTCGGCGCAGCGCCACTTTATCGCCGCCTATGGCCGTGAGCTTGGCGGCGCCTTCCAGATCTATGACGACGTGCTGGACGAGACCGCCTCCGCCGAGGAACTTGGCAAGACCGCCGGCAAGGACCTCGCCGCCGGCAAGGCCACCATGGTCTCCATCCTTGGTCTGGAACGCGCCCGCGCCCAGGCCGAGCGCATGGCCGACCAAGCCGCCGGGCATCTGGAAAGTTTCGGCCCCCGCGCCGAACTCCTTCAGGCCCTCGCCCGCTTCACCGTCACCCGCAAGAGCTGAGACCCGCACTGGGTGTGCATCCAGGGGGCAAAGCCCCCTGGGGCATACCCGGCGCCGCTCTCAGGCCGGCGTATACAGGCGGCTGCCAGCGGCGGCGAAGGCGTCTTTCTGCGCGTTCAGCCCGGCCTGGCGCTCGGCTTCCTCCCGAATGTCGTGGCTGATTTTCATCGAGCAGAATTTCGGCCCGCACATCGAGCAGAAATGCGCTGTCTTGTGCGCCTCTTTCGGCAGGGTGGCGTCGTGGAAGTCCCGCGCGGTGTCCGGGTCCAGCCCGAGGTTGAACTGGTCCTCCCAGCGGAACTCGAAGCGCGCGCGGGAGATGGCGTCATCGCGCAGCCGGGCGGCGGGGTGGCCCTTGGCGAGGTCCGCCGCGTGGGCGGCGAGCTTGTAGGTGATGACCCCGGTTTTCACATCGGTGCGGTCGGGCAGGCCCAGATGCTCCTTGGGCGTGACGTAGCAGAGCATGGCGGTGCCGAACCAGCCGATCATCGCGGCGCCAATGGCGGAAGTGATGTGGTCATAGCCTGGGGCGATATCGGTGGTGAGCGGCCCGAGCGTGTAGAACGGCGCCTCGCCGCAGGTGGCGAGCTGCTTGTCCATATTGGCCTTGATCTTGTGCATCGGCACATGGCCGGGGCCCTCGACCATCACCTGACAGCCCTTGGCCCATGCCACCCGCGTCAGCTCGCCCAGCGTCTCCAGCTCAGCGAATTGGGCGGCATCATTGGCATCGGCGTTGGAGCCGGGGCGCAAGCCGTCGCCCAGTGAGAACGCCACGTCGTATTTGCGCA
>JAQUAC010000270.1 GCA_028687415.1 Acidocella sp.
CACGGATAAAGACCGCACCCGAGGCATCCGCCAGCACCAGGTTGAAGCTGGGGTAGAGCCCGGCATCCAGCGCCGCCAGCGCCTGCGCGGCCTCCCGCGCCGTGTTGTGCCGGAGCGCCAGCAGCGGGAGTTCCCCCCGGCTACGCTTGCCCGGTGCCGGGCCCAGCGTGCCCTCGCGATTGAGCACCGAGGCCACCACCCCCGCCCGGTTCATGGCCAGCCAAGTGCCGCCTGCCAGCGTGTCCCGCCCGCCGCAAATGCCGGGCCAGTAATCCGCCGGCGGCTCCCAGGGGCGGGCCACCATCTCGTCCCGGTTGGCGGCGATGAACACGCCCGCCTCCCCAATGCTCAGGATGATGGAGCACACTTGCTTAGCCCCGCGCCGCCGCCAGGATCATGTCCAGATGATCCGGCACGGCAAATTGCTCCCGCATCAGCTTGTCGATCTCGAACACGCCCACTGCCCCGGCATCGTCACCTGCTTGCAGCTTCACATGGCGTAGATCGCCGGGGAGTTTTACCCGGAAGCCGAGCGTGGAGATGAGGAATAACTCGCCCAGGCGGATATCCGTGTGCGGCAGATTGTTCCAGGCGCTGCGGATGTCGAAGGGGCGGTTGTATAGCCGGTGGCCGATCTGGCTCACCTGCGCCTGGGCCAGCAGCGCGGGGTTGATGCCGGTTTCCTCCATGGCTTCGCGCAGCGCCGCCGCGCGGGAGGATTCCACGCCGCCCGGTGCGGGGTCGAGAAATCCGCCCGGCACGGCGAGCTTGCCGCGTCCTGGATTCTCCAGCCGGGTGATGAGCGCCACCTGCCCGTGATCGTCCAGCAGCACGGCATCCGCCGCGTGGCGTATATGCGCGCGGCGGCTTGTGCCGTCCGGCAGAGTCACCTCGCCCAGGGCGTGCGCCACGTCTCCCGGCTCGTCGCCGAAATGCCCAGCCACGGCGCGCGCCGCAATCTCCGCCCGCAAGCCGGGGTCGGTCAGCATGTGTTCGCGGATGATAACCATACCCGGAAGTTAGGCGGGTTTTGCGCCGCGTCAAACCGTGGCGTTATGCTGCGGCAATGAAGAAGGTTCTGTTCGTATGCAGCCGTAACAAACTTCGCAGCCCCACGGCCGAGCAGATATTCGCCCGGCGGCGGGACCTGGAAGTGGACTCCGCCGGTACGAACCATGACGCCGACAACCCGCTCACCGCCGGGCTGGTGGAGTGGGCGGATGTGATCTTCGTGATGGAGGCGGCGCACCGGGCCAAGCTGCAAAAGCGGTTCCGCGCGGCGCTGAAGGGCAAGCGCGTGGTGTGCCTGGATATACCGGACAATTACGCTTTCATGGACCCGGCGCTGGTGCGGCTGCTGGAAGAAAAGCTGGCCCGGCATCTGCGCGGGTAAGCGGGTTTGGCCGCTTACCCGCGCCCGTCCAGAATGTCCTGTTTCTTTTGCAGGTATTCCTCGCGGTTCACCTCGCCGCGCGCATAGCGTTCGTCCAGCGTCTCCAGCCCGCGCGGCGGACGGGGGAGCAGTGGCGGCATGTTCGGGCGGGAACGCGTGCAGCCACGCCCCATATGCAGCAGGGCGGCAAAGACTAGCGCCAGCAGCAATAGCCAGAACAGCCCGCCAAACAGCAGCATGAAGCCCATGCCGCCAGAACCACCCATCATGCCATAGGGGCTATAGCCCCAGCCATTGCCAGTGACGGGTTGTGCCAGAGCGGCGTGCGCCCCGAGCGTCAGCGCCAAGGTGGCGAGAATTTGTTTGCGCATGGTCATCTCCTTAACATCCTGCCGGGAGTTTGGCCCCCGGCAGGGCAGGTTGACCATGCGCTGCGTCAAGCTTAGCCAAATACGCGCTTGAAGATGGTGTCTACATGGGCGTGGTGCATCTCCGCGGCCATGGCGGCGTCGATGGCGGCTTCGGACACGCGGCCCGCGACCTCCGGGTCGGCCAGCAGGTTTTCGCGGAAGGTCTTGGAATCCGCCGTGCCGAGCTTGGTCCAGGTGGACATGGCGTTGCGCTGCACGATCTTATAGGCGTCTTCGCGCAGAATGCCCGCCTTGGTCAGGGCCAGCAGCACCTCGCCGGAATGCACCACCCCGCCCAGGCTCTCCAGATTGGCGGCCATCTGCTCGGGGTAGATGGTCAGCTTGTCGATCATGCCCGCCAGGCGCACCAGGGCGAAATCCAGGGTCACGGTCGCATCCGGGCCGATGCCGCGCTCCACCGAGGAGTGCGAGATATCGCGCTCATGCCATAGCGCCACGTTCTCCATGGCCGGGATAACGGCGGCGCGCACGAGGCGGGCAAGACCGCAGAGGTTCTCGGAGAGCACCGGATTGCGCTTATGCGGCATGGCGGAAGAGCCCTTCTGCCCGGCGTGGAAGAACTCCTCCGCCTCGCGCACTTCCGAGCGCTGCAAATGGCGGACTTCCGTGGCCAGACGCTCGATGCCGCAGGCGATAACGCCCAGCGTGGCGAAGAACGCCGCATGGCGGTCACGCGGGATGACCTGAGTGGAGACCGGCTCGGCGGCAAGGCCCAGTTTCTCCGCCACGTATTCCTCAACGCGCGGGTCAACATGCGCGAAGGTGCCGACGGCGCCGGAGATGGCGCAGGTGGCGATCTCGGCGCGGGCAGCCAGCAGGCGGGTCTTATTGCGGGCGAATTCGGCGTAATGGCCGGCGAGCTTCAGGCCAAAGCTGGTGGGCTCGGCATGGATGCCGTGGCTGCGGCCGATGGTGAGGGTGTGCTTGTGCTCAAGGGCACGCTTCTTCAGTGCCGCCAGCACGAGGTCCAGATCCGCCAGCAGCAGGTCCGCCGCCTGGGTGAGTTGCACGGCGAAGCAGGTATCCAGCACGTCCGACGAGGTCAGGCCCTGATGCACGAAGCGGCTATCCTCGCCCACGCGCTTGGCCAGCCAGGTGAGGAAGGCGATGACGTCATGGCGCGTCACGGCCTCGATATCGTCGATCTCCTGCGTATCCGCCGGGGTGAATATGGCCATGGCGGCGTCACCCTTCTCGCGGATGATGGCGGCGGCGGCGGTGGGGATGGCGCCGATCTTGGCCATGGCCTCGCAGGCCAGGGCCTCAATCTCGAACCAGATGCGGTACTTGTTCTCCTGGGTCCAGATGTCGGTGGCCTGGGGGCGGGAGTAGCGGGGGATCATGGCGAGGCTCCTGGAAAACGAATTTGGGGCATCGCGTAACCCCGTGCCAGGGCATTGACAAGCCGCACGTGTCCAAGCCACCACCGAGGCATGGACATTTTACCCCTGCTCATGATTTTGCTGCAAATCCTGCTCATCGATCTGGTGCTGGCGGGGGATAACGCGATCGTCATCGGGCTGGCCGTGAATGGGCTGGCCCCGGAGCAGCGGCGGCGGGCGATCTGGGCTGGTATCGCCGGGGCCACGGTCATCCGCATCGGCTTCGCGTTGGTGGCGCTGAAAATGCTGGAGGTCATCGGCCTGACGCTGGCGGGCGGCATGCTGCTGCTCTGGGTGGTATGGAAATCCGCCCGCGAAATGCATGGGCAGCAGACGCACGTGGCGGGGCAGCCTGCGAAATCCCTGGGCACGGCGATCTGGCGGATTATCATCGCGGATGTGTCCATGAGCCTGGACAACGTGCTGGCGGTGGCCGGCGCGGCCCGCGAGCATCCGGTCATCCTGGTCTTCGGCCTGTTGCTGTCGATCGCCCTGATGGGCGTCGCCGCCACCTGGATCGCCCGCCTGCTGCACCGCTACCGGTGGATCGGCTACGTCGGCCTGGCGATCGTGCTCTACGTCGCCTTGCACATGATGTGGGAAGGCCACCGGACCGCGGTCGTCGACCCCAATCAGACCCCCGCGTACAACGCCATCATGCCCGACGCGCTGGACATCGGGCCCGAGGAAGA
>JAQUAC010000271.1 GCA_028687415.1 Acidocella sp.
ATACATCACAATCCTGCCTTGAGGGGTTAATGCAGGGCGTCTATACGCGCTCTACAGAGCGCATATAGACGCCCTGCACCTGACCATTATTGCGAATCATAAGGAAGCGACCAGACCAATTGCTTCGAATAGTCCACGTCCCCTCAATTTCGGTAAAATCATCATTTACCGTGCCACTATAGTACACTTGATGTGAACGCGGTGCAGTTTCATAGATCTTGGTGAAGATTACACTGCTGCCTTCGCGCTTGCCTGAAACCGATGCATAAAACCTCATACCAGCGGATTTGCCGTTTACCACGATCTCAAGGATCGATCCCCCAATAAAATTAAGCCCTTCCAGCAAATTCGCAGTAAAAAATTCTGGCGCAAATCGGTTCGATAGATAGCTGAATTGCCCCTGCCAAAGTCCAGTTAAATTGTTGTATTCGCCATGTGCCATATGGAGCATGCAAAATGGCCTGGGCCAGGTCGGAAATCAAGCTGCCATGCCTTATCTGCGAAGATGGTCAGTCTAGGACTCTGTCCTGCTTTATGGCTTGGACATCCAATGACTACCCGTCCGTCTTCCCCCACCGAGACATTGCCCGGCGTATAACTCGTAAAATATGCGACGTTAGTTTGTTTTCCGCAACATATTGATTTATCTTGATTTTAGCGGTCGCATGTATTTGCCATCAGTCCCAAGTACATGCGTCAATATTCTTCGACATCCCTTTAGCCCTGCCCCTCAATGTCCACTCTGAGATAAAATCAGTCCACCTTTAGGTGGCCACAAAGGGGGCACAACCCGCCCCTGATTGGCCTCCCCTACAGCGCCCTTTTGCCAATATCCCGGCGGCAGAACCCATCTTCCCAGTCCAGCCGGTCCACCGCCGCGTAGGCGCGGGAGATGGCTTCCTTCAGGTCTTTGCCAATGGCGTTGACCGCCAGCACGCGCCCGCCATTGGCGAGGATGCCGCCCTGGTCGGCCATGGTGCCGGCGTGGAAGATGGTGGCGCCGGGCAGCTCGCCGGCTTCTTCCAGCCCGTAAATCTCGGAGCCGGTGGCGTAGGCGCCGGGGTAGCCTTTGGCGCACATCACCACCGTGGCGGAGGCGGCGTTGCGCCATGCCAGCTTCACGCCAGCCAGCGTGCCGTTAGTGGCGGCAACCAGCGCGGGCAGAATGTCTGAGTCCAGCAGCGGCAGCAGGGTCTCGCATTCCGGGTCGCCGAAACGGACGTTGAACTCGATCAGCTTCGGCCCGTCATGCTCCACCATAAGCCCGGCGAAGAGAAAGCCGCGGAAGGGAGTGCCGCGCCGGGCCATCTCGCGCAAGGCGGGGCGGATGATCTTGTCCATGGTCGCGTCCAGCACCGGCTGCGTGGCCCAGGGCGGCGGGGAGATGGCGCCCATGCCGCCGGTGTTGGGGCCGGTGTCATTCTCGCCCACGCGCTTATGGTCGGCCGCGACGCCGAGATAGACCGCGTCCTCGCCATCGCACAGGGCGAATACGGAGATTTCCTCGCCGACCAGGCATTGCTCGATGACCACCAGCGCGCCCGCCGCGCCATGCACCTTGTCCTCCATGATGGCGGTGATGGCTTCGTGCGCTTCCTCGGGCGTTTCGGCCACGACCACACCCTTGCCGGCGGCCAGGCCGTCCGCCTTGATGACGATGGGGGCGCCCACGGCCTCGATATACTCATGCGCCTCCAGCGCGTGGGTGAAGCTGGCCCAGGCGGCGGTGGGGATGTGCGCGGCCTCGGCGACTTCCTTGGTGAATTTCTTGCTGCCCTCAAGCTGGGCGGCGGCGGCGCTGGGGCCGCAGCAGGGGATGCCGGCGGCGGCCAGGGCATCGGCTATGCCCGCCACTAGCGGGGCTTCCGGGCCGGGCACCACGAGGTCGATCTTGTGCTCCAGGGCGAAGCTCACGATGCCGGGGATGTCGGTGGCGCGCAGGGGCACGTTCTCGCCCAGCTGGGCCGTGCCGGGATTGCCGGGGGCGATGTAGAGCTTGTTGAGCCGGGGGCTCTTGGCGATGGCCCAGGCCAGTGCGTGTTCCCGCCCGCCGGAACCGATGATCAATACGCGCATGTGGATGCCCCCTCTGTTACCGGAGCGCGCTGTATCATAGTCTGGTGCCATGAGTGAAACTGGACTGAATACCCCGGAATTTTCCGTCTCTGAGCTGGCCGGGGCGGTGAAGAAGACCCTGGAGGGCTCGTTTGGGCGCGTGCGGGTGCGCGGCGAGATCACCGAGTTCAAGGCTTATGCCTCGGGGCACCAGTATTTTGCCCTGAAGGATGAGGGGGCGAAGATACGCGCGATCATCTGGAAGGGTGTGGCGGCGCGGGTGGGGCTGAAGGCGGAGAACGGGGTGGAGGTTATCGCCACCGGGCGGATTACCTCCTACCCCGAACGGTCTGAGTATCAGTTGATTGTCGAGCGGCTGGAATATGCGGGGGCCGGGGCGCTGCTGGCGCGCATCGAGGCGCTGCGGGTGAAGCTGCAGGGCGAGGGGCTGTTTGAGCGGCGGCGGCCACTGCCGATGCTCCCCAAGGTGATTGGCGTGGTGACGTCGGCCCAGGGCGCGGTGTTGCAGGACATTAAAACCACCATCGCGCGGCGGTTTCCGCGGCCGATTCTGCTCTGGGCCGTGCCGGTGCAGGGTGAGGGCGCGGCGGAGAAGATCGCGGCGGCGATTGCCGGGTTCAACAGCCTGCCGTCAGACCTGCCGCAGCCGGATGTGCTGATTGTGGCGCGGGGCGGCGGCAGCCTTGAGGATTTGATGGCCTTTAATGACGAGGCCGTGGTGCGGGCGGCGGCGGCCAGCCGGATTCCGCTGAGCTCCGCCGTGGGGCATGAGACGGATACGACGCTGATCGATTTTGCCTCTGACCGCCGCGCCCCCACCCCCACCGCCGCCGCCGAGATGGCGGTGCCCGCGCGGCTGGAGCTGCTGGCAGATTTAGCCCAGCGCGCGGCGCGGCTGGATGGCGCTCTGGCGCGGCTGCTGGGCTTGGCGCATGCGGGGCTGGAGCGCGCGGGGGCCAAGCTGCCTGACCTGCCGGGGATGCTGGGGGCGGCGCGGCAACGGCTGGACGACCGGGCGGAGCGGCTCTCCCTGGCGCTGCCGAACTTCCTGGCCGCCAAGCGGGCGCGGACGGAGCGGATTGTACTCCGCCATCCGCGCGAGATTATCTCCGGACTGCGCGCCCGTGTGGCCATGCTGAACCAGCGTCTGGCGGCGGCCCTGCCCAACCTGCTGCGCGGCGGACAAAAACGGCTGGACGCGGCTGGCTACCGGCTGGCGCATCCGGGCGCCGAGATCGCGCTGCGGCGAGGCAAGGTTGGGCTGCTGGCGCAACGGCTGGATGCCCCCCTGCCCGGCCGTTTGCGCGAGGCAAGGCTGCGGCTGGAGAATGTTTCCGCGCGACTGGATTCAGTGAGCTATGAGCGCGTGCTGGCACGGGGGTTTGCCCTCGTGACAAACGCCAAGGGCGCGCCGGTGACGGCGGCGGCAAAAGTGGCGCCGGGTGCCGCGCTCTCACTCCGCTTCGCGGATGGCGAGGTGGCCGTGCGGGCGGAGAAGAAGACAGCGCAGTTGGATTTGGGGTTGTAGGGCAAAACAATGCCCCGCTTTAGTACTCCAACATCTGGAATTATCCAGGGCGCGTTTTTTCTGCTTGCAGTTACTGCAGCGGAGTTCTTTGCTTTCAAATATTACGGCGTCATATTCAAAAGCCACTTCGGCAGTGCAGGTTTCAGCATGCCTACCGATTTTCGCTGCTTCTGGATCAACGGCGCGCTGGCCACGCACCAATTGCCAGCTTTCTCACCCATGACCGGCAATGTTTCGCCGTTCATGTACCCGCCGCCATTTTTGCTTATCGCGGCATTGCTGTCG
>JAQUAC010000272.1 GCA_028687415.1 Acidocella sp.
GGCAGGGCGCCCGCGAAGCCGCCGGTGTCGGTGGGCTTGACCCCGCCGGCGGCGAGCATCGCCACCGCCATCGGCATCATGATGAGCGCCGAGGAGGTGTTCGAAATCATCATCGACAGCAACCCGGTCGCGCACATCACACCGAACAGAAGTTGCCACGATTTCGGCCCCGTCATCCCCATGATCCACAGCGCCAGACGCTTGTGCAGTCCCGTTCGCTCGATGGCGAGTGCAAGGAACGCGCCGCCGATGAAGATGAAAATGATCGGAGAGTAATAGGCGGCTGCGGTCTTGTTGGCGTCGGCCACTCCCGCCAGCGGCAGGACGATAAAGGGCAGGAGTGCCGTAGCATAAAGCGGGATCGCCTCGGTCATCCACCAAGCGGCCATCCACATGACGAGGCCCGCGGCAGTCCACGCCTCGCGGCTCATGCCGCCGGGGGGAGGCAGGACTACGGTGAGCAGGAAGAGGACCAGTCCGGCCACCAGGCCGATGCGGCGTGTTGTCATGGCTGCGGCATTCTCCCCCTGTCGCCGGGTCTAGCGAAACCTTAAGCGGAGGCAACCGCGCGGTTCAGTGCGTTGCAATCGGATGGGGGGCAATGTCGGCACCATGAAGCAGTATATCGCGCCCTTCGCTCTGTTCGCTGCAATTGCCGCACCCATAGCCTACGCGGCGGCGCAGCCAGCCGAAGCGTGGCGCATCGGGCCGGTGATCCGGGGCAAGAACTACTCGGTCGGTATCTCCGGTACGTTGCGTGAAGGACCCCAGGGACCATGGTTTCAGTTTCCTACCGAGGGGCGCGGCCACATTCACTATGTGACCCTGAGTACGGGCCCGATCGAAGGCGCACGGCAGATCACCGTGCGTTACCGCATCGATGCGGCGCCGGAGACGAAGTTCGTGGCGCATGAATTCGGGCGCCCAGGAAATTTTGGCCTCGCGTTTCAGCGCACCGGAGACAATTTGACCGCACGCGGGCGATACGACACCTATCGCTGGTACTCACCATCGATCCTGCCGCTGCGACCAGGCGTGCATACCTTTACCGCCCGGCTTGACGACCCCCGCTGGATCAGCGTGGGCTATCGTCCGGCTGCGGACGACCCCCAGGCCTTTGCCGCAGCCCTTTCGCAAACGGAGAGCGTCAGCATGACGTTTGGGGCGAAGGGTGGCCGGGGGCACGGCGTCTATTCCACCGCGCCCGCCAGGTTCACATTACTCGATTTCCGGATGGAATGAGCGACAGAATATTCGCAGCTAACGTACGATTTCCGGCGGTGGCGGTGGGTTGGCCTCTCCCGCCTGGACCGTCACCTTGCCTTGGCGTTCGTTCTGCCGAACGGCCCGATCTATCTTGTCTTTCCGCTCCGCAAGCAGGCGTGCGATGGCTGGGTCCACCGAAGTACTCTGGTACTGGTCACCCTTCACCAAGTTGGTCAATTGAGGCTCACGCTCACCTTTCGACAGGTCGGCGATATCGGTTTCCGACACACTCGCATCCACCGCGCTCGTACTAGCAAGGATGGCAGCGACGTCCTCCTCCGCATGCTTGGCGATGTGCGCGCGTAGATCCGCGGGCCAGTTCGGAAAGAAAAATGGTCGGGCCTCGTCATAAATACTGGAGACCAGCATAGTGTTGCCCGACTTCTGGGTTCCCCGGAGCGAGTTGACGAACTCCAGTGCCAGGAAATCCAGTTGCGCCCCAACGTTATCGGAAGCGAATGCTTCGCGGCTGATAGATGGCCCGCCGATGTCACCGCGCCAAAAACCGTAGATCACCTTTGGATCGCGCCAGTTCGGATAGACAATCCTGGTGCGAATATCCTTCGGGCTCAATTTTACGCCGGCCACGGTAATGAAGGGGGACTCGTCCAGCGGTAGGCCGCTGTCGCCCACCGGGATCAGCGACGGCTTCTTGACCGGATATGCCAGTGCAATCTGCTCGATAACCGCCACGTTGTGCAGATTCATCCAATAGGCAAGCTGCTCGTTTCTGCTGAGCCGAGCTATTGGAACAGTGGCAGCAAGTTGCTCAAGGTCTCGCCGATAGTCGGTGAGCGACTGGATCACATCGGGCGGAAGAAGCGAAAATGCGACCCGGTTGCCTTCAAGTCGGTAGGCCGAATCGTGCCCGTAAGAAAAGCGTGTACCCAACTGGGTGTCCGGCCGTGGTTCGTACTCGCGCAAGGACCGGCCCATGCGCAGTACGAACCAACGCAGGGCGGTGTTCCAATAAGTGAAATCCAGCCGCGTCGATATCGTATCGTCCTGCGGCACGAACTGGGCGAAGTTGCCCGCCTGCTCAGTCTGTGGGGGCTGCGACTGCGCTGTTGCCGGTGTGCAAACGATCACAATCGCGCAGGCCGAGAGTCCGCATAGCAGGGCAGATCGCATCAGTTTGGTGCTCCATCCAGACAGTCTTGTCCGGAGCATGTCCTTATCGATAAGTCGATGCAATCGACAGGCAATCCGTCGATCCTGCCTGCCGTTCGTCGATCCGTCGGAGTTTGAGACGCGGCAACGGCGGCTGCGATCAGCCGCCGTCGCTCGTTGTCACTTGGGCGAAAGCACCATCAGCATCTGACGGCCCTCGAGACGTGGATACGCCTCGACCTTGGCGATCTCGGCCGTATCGTCCTGGACGCGTTTGAGCAGATTCATGCCCAGTTCCTGGTGCGCCATCTCGCGGCCCCGGAACCGCAGGGTCATCTTGACCTTGTCGCCTTCGCCGATGAACTTGGCGACGCTGCGCATCTTCACATCGTAATCGTGATCGTCGATGTTCGGACGCATCTTGATCTCTTTGATGTCCTGCGTCTTCTGCGTCTTGCGCGCGGCGTTCGCCTTTTTCTGCGCCTCGTAGCGGTGCTTGCCCACGTCGAGGAACTTGGCGACCGGCGGATCGGCGTTGGGCGAAATCTCGACGAGGTTGAGGCCGATTCCGTTGGCCTGCTCGATAGCCTCGCGGGTGTACATCACCCCGAGGTTCTCGCCGTTCTCGTCAATGACGCGAACCTTGTCGGATTGAATCATGCTATCGTAGCGCGGGCCGCTCTTTACGGGCGGGGCCAGCATGCGCCGGGGGGGACGGGCTATGGGGCGTTCTCCTGGAAATTGCCTTTGGTCAGGGGCCGCTACTTAGGGACGAATCGCCTGCGAAGGAAGGGGGCCGATTCAGGCGGCCGCACGCCACAGGGGAAATGTGGCAAGCTTGCCACCAGCAGGCACGAGAGCGTCGATCGCACGCGCGGGCTGCAACGCCCTGAGAATCTCGGGATCGGCCGCATCCATTCCGCCGGTAAGCGCACCGTAAGCGGGCAGGATCATCCGTCCGGCACCGTAGGCATCGGTGCTGATCACCGCGCAGGGGCGTCGGATTCTCCGCTGGCGCACGGTAATGTGGAGGCGGGGGTGATAGTGGCCAGACAGTTCCGGCCTGGTCTCCCCCCGCGTGGCCCTGTGGCGCAACACCAGCCCTGCAATCTCCAGCTCTTCCGCGAGGGTACCACCCGCCGTCGCTTCCATCGCAGAGTCGTGGTTTCCCGTGATCCAGACCCAGTCCGTTGCTCGGGTGAGGGCCGCCAGCATCCCCGCGGCGTGCGGTTCGAGCCGGGAGGGGCCCGCCGAATCGTGGAAGTTGTCGCCCAGGGTGTAGACCCGGCGCGCACCCGTCTCGCGAATGGCCAGCGCAAGGCGCTCCAGCGTCTCGCGGCTGTCGTAAGGGGGAAGCATCTGTCCGTGGCGCGCAAAGAAGCTCGCCTTTTCGAGGTGCAGGTCAGCCACCAGAAGCGCGTTCTCGCGCGGCCAATAAAGTGCGCGCCCCTGAATCAGGGCAAACTCCTGGCCTGCGAACGAAAAGGGAACCATCGGTTGCTCTTGCCCCCGT
>JAQUAC010000273.1 GCA_028687415.1 Acidocella sp.
CCGCTGCTCACCGCCACCGGCCAAAGCCGCCTCTACGTCATCGCCAAAATCCCGTTCTGGACCAAGCGCGCCGAGGGCCTGCCCGTAGGTGACGCCTATGTCGTGGCCACCGTGCCACCCGATGCCAGCGGCGAGGATCGCGGTCTCATCGCCCTCACCCTGAGCGCCGAGACCTCCCGCGCCCGCCTCATTGCCCAGATCAAGGAAGCGGGGTTCGAGCCCGGCTCGCTCTGGCTCCGCCGCCTACCCGGCGATTCGCGCATCCATGTGCTGGTCGAGGTCGAGGGGCTGGTGGAGGACGGCGATCCGCGCCTGTCCGCCATCACCGGGCTGGACACCCCGCCCGTGGTCATCGGCGGTTTCGCCGTGCCGCTGAGTGACGCGGCATGAGCGCACCCACCGCCCGCGCGGAGGTCTTCTCCGTCGCTCCCTATGTCGGCGGCGAATCCGCCCTGCCCGGCTTCACCACGCCGCTGAAGCTCTCCTCCAACGAGGGCGCATTCGGGCCGCCCCCTGGCGCGATCAAAGCGCTGGCCAAGGCGGGGGCCACCATGCACCGCTACCCGGATGGCGGCGCCACCGCGCTGCGCCGCGCCATCGGCGAGACCTTTGGCTTAAACCCGGAGCGCATCGTCTGCGGCAACGGCTCGGATGAGATCCTCTCCTTGCTCATCCAATCCTATGGCGGCCCCGGCACCGAACTCATCATGAGCGCGCACGGCTTCGCCATCTACGAGATCGCGGGCAAGCTCGCGGGCTGCACGGTGCTGAAGGCGGCGGAACGCAACCTCACCACGGATGTCGACGCCATCCTCGCCCTCGTCACTCCGGCGACGAAAATGGTTTTCATCGCCAACCCCAACAACCCCACCGGCACGCTGCTGCCGCAGAGCGAGATGGAGCGCCTGCGCGCCGCCCTGCCCGCTGAGGTGCTGCTGGTCATAGACGCCGCTTATGCCGAATACGTGGACAGCCCCGGCTACAACCCCGGCACCGCGCTGGTGGATGCCGGCGAGAACTGCGTGATGACCCGCACCTTCTCGAAAATCTTCGGCCTCGGCGGCGTGCGTCTCGGCTGGGGCTATGCCCCGGCGAATGTCATCGACGTGCTGAACCGCACCCGTCCGCCCTTCAACGTCAACGCCTTCGCCGCCGCCGCCGGCATCGCCGCCCTGGCCGAGCCGGGCTGGCTGGAGAAGGGCCGTGCCCACAATACCCAGGCCCGCGCCCGCCTCACCGCGCGGCTAACGCAGATCGGCATCAAGACCCACCCCTCCGAGGCAAATTTCATCCTCGCGGATTTCACCATGGCGGAGCGCGCCTTGGCGGCGGATGAGTTCCTGCGCTCGCGCGGCATCATCGTGCGCCGGGTCGCCTCCTACGGCCTGCCGCATTGCCTGCGCATCACCATCGGCACGGATGACGAGTGCAACCTCGTCGCCACCGCGCTGGCCGATTTCACGCACGGCTGAACACGGAGCCCCTCATGCAGAGTACAGCGGTCATTATCGCGGCGGGTCTTGGCACGCGCATGAAATCAGCGCTGCCCAAGGCGGCGCATAAAATCGCCGGGCGGGAAATGCTGCTGCATATCGTCCGCGCCGCTGAAGCCGTGTTCGACCGTGTTGTCGTCGTCATCGGGCCGGACATGCCCCAGCTCGCCAAACTCGCCGCCCCGCATAAGGTGGTGGTGCAGCATGAACGGCTAGGCACCGCCCACGCTACCCGTCAGGCGGAAGACGCGTTTGGCCAGGGCCCGGTGGCGGTGTTCTATGCCGACAACCCGCTGGTCTCGGTGGAAACGATGCGCGCCCTCCTCACCCGCGCCAAGACCGGTGATGCCGGGTTGGTGCTGCTGGGTATGACGCCCCCCGAACCCGGCAAATATGGCCGTCTGGTGCTGGAAGGTGGCTACATCACCCGCATCGTGGAATTCGCCGACGCCACGGAGGCGGAAAAGCAAATCCGCCTGTGCAACGCGGGCGGCATGGTCGCCCTGGGACCGGACATGCGGGACTGGCTGGCCGATGTCAGCAACGACAACGCCAAGGGCGAGTTCTATCTCACCGACATCGTTGCCATTGCCCGCGCCCAGGGTGTGAACGTGGCGGCGCTGGAAGCGCCTTACGCCGAGTGCATGGGTGTAAACTCCCGCGCCGAGCTGGCCGAGGCCGAGGCCGTATTCCAGGCCCGACTGCGCACACGCTTCCTTGATGCCGGCGTAGGCATGCAGGCCCCCGAAACCGTGTTCCTGGCCGCTGATACCGTGCTGGGCGAGGATGTGCTCATCGGCCCGCATGTCGTCTTCGGCCCCGGCGTCACGGTCGAAGCCGGCGCCGAGATCAAGGCGTTCTCGCATCTGGAGGGCTGCATCGTGCATGCTGGCGCCATCATCGGCCCATATGCGCGGCTGCGCCCGGGGGCAGATATCGGCGAAGCCGCGCATGTCGGCAATTTCGTCGAGATCAAGGCCGCCACCTTGGGCAAGGGCGCCAAGGCCAACCACCTGACTTATATCGGTGATGCCGAGGTCGGCGCGGGCAGCAATATCGGCGCCGGCACCATCACCTGCAATTACGACGGCACGCACAAGCACCGCACAATCATCGGCGCGCGCGCCTTCATCGGCTCCAATTCTTCGCTGGTGGCGCCGGTCACTGTGGGGGCTGGCGCGCTGGTTGCGGCGGGGTCGGTTATTACCGAGAACGTCCCGGACGGCGCCTTGGCGCTGGGCCGAGGGCGGCAGGTGAACAAGCCCCGCTAAAACCGGTTCCAATAGATTGCTTCACGAGTTTACCCCGGCGGCCGTCTGGGCGTGATTTTCCGCGCCCCGGCGCTTGAAAACGACGCCTATCCGACTTCACCAAGACAACACCAAAAATAGACGCTTAGAACAGCCTGGCGAGCAACCCGCGCTCAGCAAACAACAACGCAGCGACAAGCAACACGATCAGCGCGCCCATAATCACCGGATTGGCAAGATTCAACTTCGGCTTCGGCGGCAGCTCTGGCTCGAATTCTATGGCCTTACTGCGCGCCGCATGCACCAGGCTGATAAACCGGTCCATGTCATCATCCATGGCTTCCGGCGCGGCTGCCAGAATGCTCTCGGGCGGAAACTCGCCTGGATTAGTCAGCCCCTCTCCGCCGCCAGATGGCGCCGCGCCGCTAGTAGCTCCCGCCTCGCGGTGAACGGCTTTCTGGAACTCGGCTTTCGCCTGTTCATCAACTGACAGGCCAAACTGGCGCGGCTCACCCGCGGTCAAGGGTTGAGGCGCTTCCGGCCAAGCCTCAGCCCCTGGCGCGGAGATTAGCCCCTCGCTCTCGTCCTCCGGCGGGCCGGCCTTCCATTGATGTCCGCAATTCTCGCACCGCAACCTTCGCGCGCGCCCGCCGAACACGCTGTCAGGCACTTCATAGGTGGACGAGCAGTTTGGACAAAGAATGTGCATATGTATTCCTGATATGACACTTTCAATCATGTCGCGCAACAATGGCCATTCTGCGGCAAAAATTTACCCGGAATCAAATGCCCCCGTCTTGCCCATTGGCGAGAGAACACGGCAGAGAGACTACACGTAGCAGGCGCAAAGGCAGAATGGTCCGATTCGACGATGTCTGGCTGAGATACCGGCAAACGGCCCGCCCCGGCGACGCCGCGCCCGAAGTGCTGCGCGGCATCAGCTTCGAGGTCCCCGCCGGCGGCTTCCGCTGGCTCACTGGCCCCTCAGGTGCAGGCAAGACCAGCCTGCTCAAACTCATGTACCTGGCCGAACACCCGGCGCGCGGGCGCATCGATATTTTCGGCACCCACGCCGCCAGAATCTCCCGGCGGGACGCCGCCCTGCTGCGCCGGCGCATCGGCGTG
>JAQUAC010000274.1 GCA_028687415.1 Acidocella sp.
CGGCCGGGGTCTCCGGGCGCGGACAGCCATCCACCTCCACCACCCCGACGCGGGATTTGATCGGCACGATCTCATCCTTCAAATGCCCCGCCGCAATCGCCGCGGCGGCACGCGCCTGGCTGCGCAGGGCGAAAGCCTCCTGTTCGGCACGGGAGATCTGCCATTTGCGCGCCACGTTCTCAGCCGTATCCCCCATGCCGATATACGCCCCCGGCACCTTCGCATACAGCGCTGGATTGGGCAGCACATTGTAACCGCCCATAGGGATGCGGCTCATGCTCTCCACCCCGGCTGCAATGAACACCTCGCCCATGCCAGCCGCGATATGCCCGGCGGCGATGTGCACCGCCTGCATCGAGGAGCCGCAAAAATGATTCACTGTGTACCCGCCAACGGATTGCGGCAGCCCCGCGAGCAGCCCGATAAGCCGGGCGACATTCAGCCCCTGCTCCCCTTCAGGAAAGGCACAGCCCAGCACCAGCGCTTCAATGTCCTCAGGCGTCACGCCCGTGCGGGTAACCAGCTCCGCCACCACCTGGGCGGCAATATCATCCGGCCGCACACGCGCCAGCGCGCCTTTCGTGGCCAGGGTGAAGGGGGAGCGGGCGTAACCCGCAATAACGGCATGCTTCATGATGTTCTCCCGGTCTATTTTGTCATACGGGCGGCGTTTCCCGCCCGGCTCGGCTTGGCGGCGGCTTTTTTCACCACCGGCAATTGCGGCGTTGTCTCCAGCACCCGCAGCGCGGCCTCGGCCTGCAATTCCACATTGCGCAGCTCGGCCAGTGTTTCGTCGAGCGCCACACGCTGCGCCTCCAGCTGCGCGATGCGGCTCTGCACCGCTTTCAGCAGCGCCTTGGTCTGTTTCCCGTGCGTCGGGTCCATATCGTAGAGTTCCAGATATTCCCCGATTTCACGCAGGGAAAATCCAAGCTGCTTGCCACGCAGGATGAGGATCATGCGGGCGCGGTCGCGCTGCGTATATACCCGTGTATTGCCCGCCCGGCGCGGCGTTATCAGCCCCTTATCCTCGTAGAAACGCAGCGTGCGCGCGGTAATGCCAAGTTCGCTGCCGAGCTGGGTCACGGTGTAAAGCGTATCGTGCGGCGCCATAATCGGCCTCTCCTTGCGTATAGCGGACAGGTTAACCTAAACGTCAACCTCTTACCCTAGATACATTGTCCGCCATATCTTGCAAGCGCCTTTTTCCGCGGCACGGCGGGAACCCGCCATGCCGCGCGAAAATGTCAGAATTTCATCGTCATACCAGCCGTCACGCTGTTATCCGACACATCGTACTTCCCGGAAATCGTGCCGCTAGGCGTCAGCGCCGATTGCGATGCGGTGTTATGGATCGTACCACCTGGCGAGAACACATGCAGATACGCCAGCTGCACACTCATATTGCGCAGCACCTGATACTGCACGCCAACGCCAAGATCATAATGGTCGGCATCCGGCACGCGCGTGGTGCGGTTGGCATTGTTCACCGGCGATTCGTCATAGGCAAAGCCGGTTTGCAGCATCAGCTTGTCCGTTACCTTGTAATTCGTACCCACCCCCGCATACCAGGAATTATGCCAATTCTCCTGGATGGTGGTACCAGGCGTACCGTTCGTCGGCGTGACGCTGAGTGAATTGAACAGCGACCAGTCGGTCCACTGCACACTCCCCATCACCGCCCAGCGCGGATTGATCTGGTGATAAATACCTGCACTAAAACTGTCCGGTAATGTCACGCTGGTCGTCGCGGCACTATTGCCAGCCGCCAGCAGCGCCGCCGTTTGCGGGCTGTAGAGCGAATAGATCGCCGGCACGGTGATCTTCTGCGCCCCGGTGATATTGTGGCGGATGCGCGAGCGGTAATCGATACCAATGCGGGTGTTCTCGTCTATCTGGTACAGCGCGCCAAGATTATAACCCACCCCCATACTATTGCCGTGAATATCCGCGATCGGGTCCTGCCTGGTGAGCGCGCTCAGCACCGGCGTGTTGAGGTTCTGCGTCAGCCGTGCGGTGAAGTAATCAACATTCGGCCCACCGCCAACGGAGAAATGATCGTTGATCTTATAAGACAGTGCCAGCCCGAAATTCAAATCCGTAATATTGGAAACGAGACTCTGATAGCGTCCCAAAAAATTCTGCGGGTAGCTCACGCGCTCACCGAACGGTGCGGTAACGCTGAAACCTAGCCGCCAGCGCGGTGCCAGTGCCCACACACCGTAGGATGCGCCTGAGGCCGCGGGAGCAATGGCATTACCACCAGTCACGCCGGAAGTATGGCCGCCGGTGAGCGGATTGGTAGCGCTACCCGAAAAATGCAAGCTTGGGCCGATAAAGCTGACCCCTCCCTGCAACTCACTCTTGTCCAGCAGCGCCATGCCCGCCGGGTTACTCCACACCGTGCTGGCGTCATAGGCTTTCGCCGTATCACCAGCAAAGGCATTGCCCATCGAGTCGGCTGAGCCCTCGTGCAGACCGAATCCCGAAGCAAAAACCGGCGCACCGAAAGCCATGGCACCCGCGAACCCTGCCGCCGAGGCCAGCATTATTTGTTTTTTATTAAGTTTCGTCGGCCACATGTTTCGTTTCCCCTTATTATCATTGTGACGCTTGCATTTACGCCATCTCTCGATTACCGTTACTGGATAACGTATACGGTATGTAAAATACCATTTAGGGATGAGGACGCAAGTGTTTCGTGCAAATCTTCAAATAAAACTCTTCACCGCCTTTGTTTTAACCTTTGGCCTGTGGCTTGGCGGCATCAGTGCCTCATGCGCGCAGGCGGCAGGCGACGCCACCGGCTGGTGGTTGGACCAGAGCAGCCGCGCCGGCATTCTGATCGCCCCCTGCGGCGGCCAGCTCTGTGGGCGTATCGAATGGCTGCTCCACCCGCTTAACGATGCCGGCCAGCCAAAGGCCGACATCCATAATAATGATCCCTCGCTGCGCGCACGCCGCCTTTGCGGCTTGCCAATGCTAGGAAATTTCTCGACGGATGGCGTTGGCGCCTGGTCCGGCGGCTGGATATACGACCCCGAAAAAGGCAAGACCTATAAGTCAGTCATGCATATTGCCGATGACGGCACGCTACATGTGCGCGGCTATATCGGCATTCCCATGTTCGGACGCTCTGAGGTCTGGACACGCCCGCCCGCCCCCCTTGCACCTTGCGCCGGCGGATAAAGCACACAACAAAAAGCAAAAAACGGGCAGGAAACAAAATGACCAAAGACGAAACCAGCGGTGCCGCGGTGCCGATCCATGCCACGCCGGTCCCGGCCCTGCTGGATGCTGCATCTGCGAAATTTCCGCAGGCTATTGCTATGGATTTCCTTGGCAAACGGACCAGCTATGCGGAGTTCGCCCGGTTGGCGGACGCCGCCGCCGCCGGCTTCCAGCGCCTGGGCGTAAAAAAAGGCAGCCGCGTGGCGCTCTGCCTACCGAACACGCCCTACGCCGTCATTTGCTATTACGCCATCCTTAAGGCCGGTGGCATCGTGGTGAATTTAAGCCCGCTTTATGTGGAGCGGGAATTCCGGCACTTCATTCAGGATAGCGGCGCCACCATCGTGGTTACGCTGGATTTGGCCGAGCTATGCAACAAGCTCACACCAATTGTCGGCGCTTGCGGGCTAGAGACACTTATTATCTGCTCACTGCCGGACCTGCTCCCCCCACTCAAACGCCTCGGTTTCCACCTGACCAAGCGCAAAGATTTGGCCAACATCAAGGCGGATGCACGGCATATTCCGTTCCGCACCCTCATCGCCCCAGGCGGCCGCCCCACGCCCGTGGCATGCGACCCCGAGACCGAGATTGCTGTACTGCAATATACAGG
>JAQUAC010000017.1 GCA_028687415.1 Acidocella sp.
TGCAGCATTTCGGTCTTCTGGCCGGGGGCAAAGACCTTGGCCTTGGTGTATTTCGTGATGTCGGTGGTGATTGTCAGCGTGCCATAGGCGGCGGAGCCCTTGGCGTGGACCACGCGCTCAGGGATGCGCTCGCGGTTCTGGTGCGCCAGTTTTTCCAGCAACTGGTAATCCTGCATCAGCAGCGGCCCGCGCGGTCCGGCGGTCTCGGAGTTCTGATTGTCGGCAATCACGGCGCCGGCGGTGGTGGTCAGCCGTGCCGGGGTTTTGGGGTTCTCGAAAGCCATGCTCTTGCTCCGTTCTGTTGTGTCGGGAGGGACGTTGGACTTGGGCTGCCAATAGGTAAAATTGATTTTTTGTATTTGATTGATCGGCAATGCCTATTAATGTAGCCGCATGTCCACGTCTCTCTCAGGCTTATCTTTGCGCGATCTCGAATATGTCGAGGCCGTCGCTGAATTAAAACATTTTGGGCGGGCGGCGGAGCGCTGCCATGTCAGCCAGCCCGCACTCTCCGAGCAGGTGCGCAAGCTGGAAGCGCATCTGGGGGTAGCGATTTTCGAGCGCAGTTCGCGCCGGGTTGCCGTCACGCCGCAGGGGGCGGCGTTACTCGTGCATGTTGAGCGTATTCTGGCCGAGGCGCGGCACCTGCTCTCCTTCAGCCGGCAGGGGCAGGGGCTGTGCGGCGTGCTGAATCTTGGCGCCATCGAGACGCTGGGACCGTATTACCTGCCCGCTCTGCTACAATTGCTGCGCCAGGAGTTGCCCGCGGTTTCGCTGAGGCTGACAGAGGCGCGTACCGCCACGCTGGCCGAACGCCTGCGCCACGGCGCGCTGGATGTGGTGCTAACCGCCGGGGTGCCGGACGCCACCGGGCTGGTGCAGATGCCATTGTTCTTCGAGCCCTTCATCCTCGCCGTGCCGCCCGGACATGCGCTCGGCACGCTGCCGCGCATAAGGCTGGATGCATTGCCGCTGGACGGTCTGCTGCTGCTGGAGGATGGACACTGCCTGCGCGACCAAGCACTCGCCCTGTGCGGAAGCACCAATGCCGCCACGCGTCATGCCACCAGCCTGGAGACGCTGTGGCACATGATCGCGGCGGGGGAGGGGTTTTCCCTACTGCCCGCCCTGGCCATCAAATCCCGGCCGGACCTTGCGGCGTTAGTCACCTGCCGCCCGCTGAATGAGACACAGGCCGGGCGGGTCGTCAGCCTTGTCTGGCGCCAGAGCGACCCGCGCGAGGGGCAGTTCCGGGCGCTGGCCAGCATGCTGGCCAGCCATGCCCCGCCGGAGGTGCGCCCGGTTTAGATTCTAACAATCAGCGCGGTAATACCGGGGCGGGCTGGCCTCGGTACTTACCGGTGCGGCAGGTTGTTGACCTAGCTCACCATAAGCGCCGATGGCGCGCAACCTTGCCCGCCTGGGACATAATTCAGAACCCTTCCAGCACGATCTTGCCGCGCACGCTGGCAGACTCAATGGCCGCATGCGCGCGCATGAGATTCGCCGCGTTGATCGTGCCGTAATTCTCCGTCATCGTCGTGCGCAGCGTGCCGTTATCCACCAGATGCGCGATTGCCTCCAGCGTGCGGTGCTGAATGGACATTGAGGGGGTGTGCTGAATACCGCGCGCGAACACATACTCGGTATGCAGCGTGCCGGATTTGCGCAGGAGCGTAGAAATCTCCAGCTGCCCGGCATCGGATTCGATAATGCCCAGCGAGCCTTCCGGGGCCAGCAGCTCGGCGAGTTTCTTGAAGTGCAGGCGCTCATGCGTGACGCAGAAAATGTAGTCCGGCGGGGTCAACCCCAATTGCAGGAATTGCGAGCCGAGATCTTGGTGATGGTTGAGCACGTGATGCGCGCCAAGTTCGCGGCACCATTGCTCCGTCTCTGGGCGGGAGGCGGTGGCGATGACGGTGAGATCAGTGAGCTGTGCCGCGAGCTGGATGGCGATGGAGCCGACACCACCGGCACCGCCGACGATGAGCAACGTACCACCGCCGGGCTGGTCGCGCGGAATCTTGAAGCGCTCGAACAGCATTTCCCACGCGGTGAGCGAGGTGAGCGGCAACGCCGCCGCCGCCGAGAAGCTTAAGGATTTTGGCTTATGGCCGACAATGCGGTCATCAACGAGATGAAATTCCGCGTTGGTGCCGGGGCGGTTCGGCACACCAGCGTAAAACACCTCATCGCCGATGGAGAAATTCTGCACATCCGGCCCGATGGCGCGGACGATTCCGGCGGCATCGAAACCGAGCACGCGCGGTTCACCCAGTGGTTCGTCGTTGCGGCGCAGTTTGGTGTCCACCGGGTTCACGGAAACCGCTTTTATTTCCACCAGCAGATCATGATGCCGGGGCACCGGTGTGGGCAGATCTAAATCATGCAGGGCCTCGGGGTCGCTGATCGGTCTGGAGTGCGTAAAGGCAACGGCTTTCATGGAAGGTCTTTCAACTTGTTGCGGCTTCGTTACTCTAACAGATAATTCCGCCCTACCCGATCCTCAAGAGTTCAATGCCATTGCTGCCCAGCCATGCGGTGGCGGCGGACCTGTGCGGGGTGAGCGTTTCGGTTAGCGCCCAGAATTGCGGGCCATGGTTCATATGGCGCAGATGCGCGACTTCATGCGCCACAACGTAATCCTGCACGAATTCCGGGGCACAGACCAGCCGCCAGCTAAAGGCCAGGGTGCCGTCCGGCGCGCAGGAGCCCCAGCGCGTGCGCGTGTCCTTTATGCGCACGGCGCGGTGCTTCACCGCTGCCTGCAGCGCCTTCTCGGCGGCTATGGCCGAGAGCCGCTGCCGGGCCAGGCGTTTCAGGCAGTCGGCCACGCGGCGGTCGAGGAAAGCCGGCTCACCCGCGACAAGGATTTCCCCATTCTCGACCCAGGCGCCGCCGCGCCCGCCCGGCACCGGGCGGATAACATGCGGGCTGCCATGCACCGGCACGGCGGCACCGGGGGTGAAGGGCAGGGCGCGCGGCAGGGCAGTGAGCTGCTCCGCCGCCCAGGCCTCATGCGCCTGCAGCAAGGCCAGCCCGGCCTTGCGCGAGGCGCGCAGAGGCAGGGTGATGAGAATGCCATCCTGCACGGGATCTATGCGTAGCGAGATTTTCTTGGCGCGGGTGGAGCGCCTGAAGGCGACCGGGGTGAGCGTGCCCCGCACCGGCACGAATTCAGTGGCAAGCGCCTCCGGCTTCATGCCCGCTTCTTTGCGCGCCTGGGCATCTTGCCCGGCCAGTCCACGACGTAGTTTTCCAGTGGCCCGGCGGTACGCTCGCTCACACAGCGCCCGGCCACGCTTCCCCCGGCCTCCAGCACGCTCTGTGGATTGCCCGAGCGTAGCGGGTGCCAGGGGGGCAGATCTTTGCCCTCATGCACCAACCGGTAGGCGCAGCTCGGCGGCAGCCAGTCGATTTCGTTCAGCATCTGCGGCGTCAACTGCACGCAATCCGGCACGCGGCGCTTACGATTTGGGTAATCGGTACAGCGCGCCGTGGCGGGGTCCAGCAGCCGGCAGGCGACGCTGGTGAAGGCCAGCTCCTCGGTGTCCTCATCCCGCAATTTATGCAGGCAGCAGCGGCCGCAGCCATCGCAGAGGGACTCCCACTCCGCCTTGCTCATCTCCGCCAAAGTCTTTTCACGCCAGAATTCCATGCGTCATACAATAAGCGCAGGGGGCGAATGCTGCCAAACGATTAAACAGAGCGGCGCAGGTTGCGGGGCAGCGGCGGCGCGTGGCACAGTTAGCACATGCAGCGACGCCATCTTCTTGCCGGTCTCTCCCTGGCCCCCCTTTTGCCCCAGGCCGCCTGGGCACGGCCGGATTTCGCAAGCTTTCTCGCCCGTTTGCAGGCGCGTGCCCGAGCTGCCGGAATTCCCGCCAGCATCGTGCGGCAGACCACTGGCAGCCTGGTGCCGAACCAGAAGGTGCTGAAGCTCGACCACCACCAGGCCGAGTTCACCATGACCTGGGCGGAGTATTCCAGCCATGTGCTGAGCCAGACGCGTATCGCCAACGGCCAGACCAAGGCCGGCGGGGCGCGGAACCTGCTTGCCGCCATCGTCAGCCGCTACGGCGTATCGGCCGGGGCGCTGCTCGGCATCTGGGGCGTGGAGACCAATTACGGCGCCAACCAGGGCAGCTTTCAGATCATCGACGCGCTGACTACCCTGGCCTGGGACCGGCAGAGCAAATTCTTCGGCACCCAGGTGATCGATGCCATGCGTATCATTGCCAATGGCGACGCGCCCGGCGCCAGCAGCCTGCTCGGCTCCTATGCCGGGGCCATGGGGCAGCCGCAATTCATGCCCAGCGTGTACCTCTCCACCGCGGTCTCCTTTTCCGGCAACGGCGCGCCGGATATCTGGAACTCGGATGCTGACAGCCTGGCCTCGATGGCGAATTATCTGGCCAAGGCCGGGTGGAAGGCGGGGCAGCCCTCCAGCGAGGCGGTGCTGGCGCCCCCTTCCTTGGGCGCCGCCAATACCGGGCGGAAGGTCGTACGGAGCCTCGCCTACTGGGAAGACCTGGGCGTACAGCGCCTGCCCGGCGCTCAGAATTTACCGGGAGCCACCCCGGCAGCGCTGCTGCTGCCAGACGGCGCGGGCGGACAGGCGTTTCTGGTCTATGCCAATTTCTCCGTCATCCGCCGCTATAACCCGTCGGATTTCTACGCTTTGGCTGTTGGCGCGCTTGGGCGAATGGTGCTCTCGGCATGATCAACCGTTACGTGCTGGCGCTGTGCGCGGCACTTTCCAGCTGTGCCTATCGCGGCGCCCCGCCGCCGGCGCAGGGGCCGGCGAAGATCACCATCGGTGCTCCGTACCAGACCGGCGGCGAGTGGCGCTACCCGCGCGACTTTAGCAATTATGACACGACCGGCCTGTCCACCATCATCCCGGACGATACCCCGGCCTACACGGCGGATAACGAGCCGTATGACCCCCAGGCCCTGGCCGCCGCCAGTCCGGTGCTGCAACTCCCCTGCATTGTCACCGTTACCAATCTGGTCACCGGCCAGTCCGTGGATGTGCGGGTGAATGATCGCGGCCCGGCGCAGGTTGGGCGTATTATCGCGGTCACGCCGCGCGTGGCGCGGATGCTGAACTATCCATCCGGCGGCGTGGTGGAGGTGCAGGTGAAGCTGAACGTGCCCGCCACGGCGGCACTGCAAAGCTCACTCGGTGCCGGGCCGAAGCTGACCGCCGCGCCGGTGGCGGGCATCACCGCGCAATCCCTTGCTCCGCCGGGTGCTGCCGGCGGCGGTGCCGTGCAACAGCTGGGCGCCAGCGCCAACGACCCGTTGATGGACCAGAACGTGAAGCTCTCTGGCGCTGTCATTCAGGGCCAGCCGGCCCCCGGCCCGCTCTGGGTGCAGATCCCAGGCTTTGGGGCCGAGAATGACGCCTTCCGCGCCATGACCAAGCTTTACAACATGCCGGCGCGGGTGGTGCCCGTTTCGGGCGGGGACCGCACGCTCTGGGCGGTGAATGCCGGTCCGTACCACTCGGCGGAGGATGCGGATTCGGCGTTGCAGGAAGTGCTGCAATATGGGCTGCCGGACCCTGAGATTATCGTGCGATGAGCGCGTTTGAGGATGTCGTGCGATGAGCGCGTTTAAGGAAACCCCAAGATGACACAGCGTGCCGGGCTTTTCATCACGCTGGAAGGCGGGGAAGGGGCGGGCAAATCCACCGCGGCCGCCGGGCTGGCGGCAAAGCTCCGGGCCGAGGGGCATGAGGTTGTGGCCACACGCGAGCCGGGCGGCACAAAGGGCGCTGAGGCCATCCGCGCTTTGCTGCTGACTACCGACACTCCACTGCACCCGCTGGCCCAGACCATGCTGCATTTCGCCGCCAGGGCGGATCATGTGGAAAGTGTGCTGCGCCCGGCTTTGGCGCGCGGCGCTATCGTCATCTGCGACCGCTATTACGACTCCACAATGGCGTATCAGGCTTACGGCCAAGGCGTGGATATAGGCGCCGTGGCCAGCCTCATCCGCCTCGTCAATCTGCGGCCGGACATCACCTTCTTTCTGGAACTCCCTGAATCCTTGGCGCAAACCAGACTCGCCGCGCGTGGGCAGGTGGCCGACCGCTACGAACGCATGGACCGCGATTTCATGCTCCGTGTCGCCCAGGGGTTCCGCGCCATCGCCGCCTCGGAGCCGGGGCGGGGCGTGATGGTGGACGCCACCATGGCCCCGGAAGCGCTTGTGAACTTTCTGCGCCGTAGCATTAGCGAGCGGACCGGGCGCTGATGCCGCCGGAACCACGCGCGAACCCGGCTTTCCGAGGGCATGAGGCCGCTGTAAGCGCGCTCCACCACGCCGCCATTTCAGGGCGGCTGCACCATGGCTGGTTGCTCGCTGGCGCGCCGGGCATCGGTAAGGCCACGCTGGCGTTCCGCTTCGCCCGCTGGCTGCTGGCGGGCGGGCAGACGGCCGACCTCTCCGTGCCCGAGAGCGCGCCGGTGTTCCGCCGCGTTGCCGCCAGCACGCATCCGGATTTGTTCACCGTCGAACGCCGGATCAACGCCAAGACCGAGAAGCTGCAAAGCGAGATCGTCATCGCCACCATCCAGCAAGCGAGCGCCTTCATGCGCTTAACGCCCGCCGAGGGTGGCTGGCGGGTGGTGATTGTGGACGGTGCCGAGGACATGAACCCCAACGCCGCCAACGCGCTGCTGAAACTGCTGGAGGAACCGCCGCCACGGGCGATTCTGCTGCTCACCAGCGCCGCGCCGGGCCGGCTACTGCCGACCATCCGCAGCCGCTGCCGGGCTTTGCCCATGGCGAAGCTGACCGATGCCCACATGCAAACCCTGCTGGCCGATTACGCCCCGGAGCTGGGGCAAACTGCCAGGGAAAAGCTGGTGGAACTGGCGGAAGGCAGCATCGGCACGGCGCTGAACCTGGCGGCGGAAGGCGGCGTTGCCCTGGCGGAGTTGGTAGATGAGGCGCTGGCCGCCCCCGTGCCGCCCGCCCGCGCCCAGGCCATTGCCGACACCGTTGCCCGCACGGTTGAGGGGGTGGACAAGTTCGAGACTTTTTTCTCGCTCCTGCGCACCCGCCTTGCCGCCAATACTCGCGCCGCCGCCCGTGGCGGTAGCGCTCCCGCGCACCTCGCCCCCAATATCGCCCTCTGGCAGGATTTTGGAAAACTGGAGCGCGAGGTGATAGGACTGAATTTAGATAAACGCGCCGCGGTCATCGTGGCGCTCAGCCAGCTACACAGGTCATGAGCAAACAAACATTCTACATCACCACGCCGATCTATTACGTGAACGGCGCCCCGCATCTGGGCCATGCCTACACCTCCACCGCCGCCGACGCGCTGGCGCGCTGGAACCGGCTGGAAGGGCGTGACGTGTTCTTCCTCACCGGCACCGACGAGCACGGCCAGAAGGTGGAAGCCGCCGCCCGCGCCGCCGGGGTGGACCCGCAGGAATTCACCGACCGCGTCTCCGCCGATTTCCAGGACATGGCGAAGCGGATGAACATCTCCAACGATGATTTCATCCGCACCACCGAGCCCCGGCATAAGGCCAGCGCTCAGGCGCTGTGGCGGAAATTGCAGGAGAATGGGGCGATCTATCTCGGCAAGTATGAAGGCTGGTACGCGGTGCGCGACGAAGCCTTCTACGACGAGGAAGAGACCGCGCTGAAGCCGGACGGCACGCGCATCGCCACCGCCTCGGGGGCTGAGGTGAAGTGGGTGGTTGAACCTAGCTATTTCTTTAAACTTAGTGCCTTTCAAGACAAACTTCTGGCCTATTATGAAGAAAACCCCGGTTTCATCGCGCCGCAGGCCAAACGCAACGAGATCCTCTCCTTCGTGCGCGGGGGGCTGAACGACCTCTCCATCAGCCGCACATCGTTCTCCTGGGGCATTCCCGTGCCGGGCGATGAAAAGCACGTGATGTATGTCTGGCTGGACGCGCTGCAGAACTACCTCACCGCCTGCGGCTACCCCGAGATGAACGGCCCGCGCGCGCATTACTGGCCCGCGAGCCTGCATCTGGTGGGCAAGGAAATCATCCGCTTCCACGCCGTGTACTGGCCCGCCTTCCTCATGGCTGCTGGCATGCCCTGCCCAGAGCGCGTGTTCAGCCATGGCTGGTGGACGGTCGAGGGCGAGAAGATGAGCAAATCGCTAGGTAATTTCATCGACGTGCGGCCCCTGGTGGATGAGCTGGGGCTGGATCAGGTGCGTTACTTCTTGCTGCGCGAGGTGCCCTTCGGCAATGATGGCGATTTCTCCCGCAAGGCGCTGATCGGGCGGATCAATTCTGACCTCGCCAACGGCTTGGGCAATCTGGCCCAGCGGACGCTCTCCTTCATAGGCAAAAATGCGGGGGGCGTGGTGCCGCCGCGTGGCGTGCTGCATGAGGCCGATAACGTGCTGCTGGAGCTGGCCGCCAGGCTGCCGGAAAAGGTGAAGGGGGCGATGAGCCGCATCGCCTTCCATGAGGCGCTGGACGAGACCTGGAAAGTGATCCGTGCCGCCGACGCCTATATTGACCATCAGGCGCCCTGGACACTGCGCAAGACCGACACTGACCGCATGAACACCGTGCTCTACGTGCTGGCCTCGGTGCTGCGGGTTGTCGGCATCGTGCTGCAACCCTTTATGCCGGACACAATGGCAAAGCTGCTGGACCAGCTGGGGCAGGGGGCGGATGCCCGCCAACTCGCGGCGCTGCATACCCCGCTCGCCGAAGGCACGCCGCTGCCAGCCCCCGCAGGGCTGTTCCCGCGCGTGGTGGAGGTGGCGTGATGCTCATAGATAGCCACTGCCATCTCGACTATTTCGACCAGCCCGGTGAGCAGGCGGAGGTGGTAGCCCGCGCCCGCGCCGCCGGAGTTGGCGAGATGGTAACCATTGGCGTAACGCTCGAACAGAGCAAACAAGCCATTGACATTGCTGAGAAGTTTGATAATGTGTGGGCGTGTATCGGGGTTCACCCCAACCACGCGGCGGATATTCTACCGGTCGTGACGCCGGAAACTCTGGCGGATCTGGCGAAACACCCGAAGGTTATCGGCATCGGTGAATCGGGGCTGGATTATTTCTACGACACGGCGCCGAAGGACGTTCAGGCGGAGAATTTCCGCGCCAACATCCGCGCGGCGCAGCTCTCGGGGCTGCCGCTCTGCATTCATGCGCGTGATGCGGATGACGATATCGTGCGAATCCTGAAAGAAGAGCGGGCGAGGGGAGGGGATTTTACCTTCCTGCTGCATTGCTTCTCCTCGAGCCGGGCGTTGGCCGAGGCGGCGCTGGAACTGGGTGGCTATATCTCGTTCTCCGGCATGCTGACCTTCCCGAAAGCGCAGGACATCCGCGATATTGCCAAGGATGTGCCGGAAGACCGGCTATTGGTGGAAACCGACTCCCCCTACCTTGCCCCCGTGCCGCTGCGCGGCAAGCGCAACGAGCCCGCCAACACCGCGCTCACAGCCAAGCTTCTGGCCGAGATCAAGGGCTTATCGCCCGAGGCGCTGGCGGCGTTGACGACACGCAATTTCAAGACCCTGTTCACCAAGGCGGCATGAAGGTCACGCTGCTGGGCACGGGCGGGTCCGCCGGGCTGCCGCAGATTGGCGGACCCGACGGGCGCGGAGATTGGGGCCACACCGCCCCTCATGAACCGCGCAACGCCCGCACGCGCGCCAGCATCGTTCTGGAAACGACTGGCAATAAACGCCTGCTCGTGGATACCGGGCCGGATCTGCGCTTCCAGCTCACAAGCTGCGGCATCGGCCGGGTTGATGCCGTGCTGTACACCCATGCGCATGCGGACCACATTGCCGGGTTGGACGAGGTGCGTATCCTCAACCGCATTCTGGACGCGCCAATGCCCGCCTATGGCACGGCAGAGACCCTGGATGAGCTGCAACAGCGTTTCGGCTACGCCTTCCAGCCGTTTCCCGGTGGCTTCTTCTCTCGCCCGGTGCTGGTGCCGCAGCCGGTTGTCCCCGGCGAGCGCACCGAGATTTTGGGGGAAACCCTGCTGTTCATTGACCAGGATCACGGCTTTTCCCGCTCGCTCGGCTTCCGCGCCGGCAATTTCGCCTATTGCACGGATGTTGCGCGCATGGACGAGACAACCTTCGCCGCGCTGGAAAATCTGGACGTGCTGGTGGCTGACTGCTTCACCCGCGCCAAGGACCACCCAACCCATGCCGGGCTGCCGACCGTGCTTGGCTGGGCCGAGCGTCTGCGCCCCAAGCGTTTAATTCTAACGCATATGGGCCCGGACATGGATTACCGCACATTGCTCGAAACCCTGCCGCCGGGCGTGGAGCCCGGCTATGATGGCATGGAGATAAGCCTCTAGCTGGTTGGCGGCTGCCGCTCGAACAGCAGATGGGCCGGGGGAGCATTGCCCTGCTTGTCGGCGCCGAAATAGATCGTCTGCTGCGGGAACGGGATTTCGATGTTCAACTCGTCGAAACGGCGTTTCATCCTGCGGTTGAACTCGCGCATCACTTTCCATTGCTGGATTGGCTGGGTCATGATTCTGGCCTTGATGATCACCGCCGAATCGGCGAACTGGTCGAGCCCGAGGACTTCAATCGGCTTCAGAATGTAGTTGGCGTAGTTCTCGTCCGCCTGCATCTCCGCGCCCAGCGCCTCGATCACCTTGATCACCTCATCCACATCTTCGCGGTAGGCGATGCCAATGTCGAATACCGCGTAGGAGAACTCCTTGGTCATGTTCTCCACTGTGGTCACTTCGCTGAAGGGAATGATAATGACCGTGCCGCTGACATTGCGAAGGCGGATCGAACGGATGGAGATCTGTTCCACCAGGCCTGAATTGCCCGCCACCGTCACCACGTCTCCCACGGAAACGGCGTCCTGCATCAGGATGAACATACCGGTGATGACATCCTTGACCAGGCTTTGCGCGCCGAAACCAATGGCAATACCGGCGATGCCGGCCCCGGCCAGCAGCGGACCGATATCCACGCCGAGCGTTGCCAGGGCAACGAGCCCCACGGCGATGCCGAGTATAATGGCCAGTGTCTTGCGGAATAGCGGCAACAGGGTGCGGATGCGGGCGCTTTGCTCCAGCGGTACGCCATCCGCGCCGGAGCGGGAGAAATACAGCTCTATGACGATGCTCACAGCCTCCCAGACCAGCACGGCGCTGATCGTGCTCAGCATGATAGTGACAAAACCGCCGATCAGGCGCTGCCCGAGGCTGGTTTCCAGCCCACTCATTACGTTCACGCCCCAGCCCTGGAGCACCAACAGCCCGGCGAACACGTAAAGCAGCAGTCGCCAAGTTCCCGTCACCACCGGGGCGTATAGGTTCACCCGCTTCTGCAATCCAGGCAGGCGCTGCTCCAATTCCTGGCGCACCGTGAAGAAGCGGATGGCGAGGCGCATGCCGGCGGAATCCGCGGCGCGCGCCAGCACCAGGATCACGAGCGAAAGCAGGGAGGCGCGAAGCAGAAAAGCGAAGCCGCCGGGGATGCTGGTGGCCCAGACACCGTACATGCCAAGCAGGTACAAAATCACCACGATATGCCAAATATCGCCAAGCCAGATGCGAAGGCGAGAGCCGCCGGTGGTATCGCGCCCCGCCGGGCCATAGATCATCCGGGCCACGATGGTGCGGTTCTGCAGGATCACCATGATGACGAGCCCGGTCATCGCCAGGCCGAAGGCCTTTTGCAGCACGGCGTAGGCGGCGGTATTCAGCTTGGCTGCCTGCACAAAAGCCAAGCTGAACCAGCCATATATGCCAAACCGGCTAAGCCGCTGTATCCAGACCAGCCAGTAATCCGCCATCCCCTCGCCAACCGGCAGAAGGCGGGCGCCATCGGGCGTGGTAAGCAGCAAGGTCTCCGCCGTGGCGTTGATGATGAGGGAGAGGGCACAGGCATCCACCACCGCCAGCACCAGGGAGCGGGCAATGGGGGGCACGCCAACCACCGTCTGCCCCACGGCCAGGGCGGTATAACCAGCGGCGGCCAGTGCCAGCGCCGGAAGCCAGCCCAGCAGAACGGCGCCGCAGCCGGCCAGCGCCCGTTCCCATACCGGCAAGGCCGTTGCAGCGCGCAGGCGGTGCTGCAACGGCCGCAGCCCCAGGCGCAGCCCGTGCCCTACGGCCAGGGTAAGCAGGAGAATACCGGCGCACAGCCCGGCGCTCCTGGCCCATAGCAGGCGCAGCTGCGGTTTCGCCAAGATTTGACTTGCCCAGTTCTCCAGCCCTGAAAGGGGCGAGAGATGGGCAATTTCCATCACCGAGGCACCGATGCGCGTCGCCTGTGTGGACAGCAGCGCCACCAAATCGCCCCCTGGCGGAGTCGTTGGCCCAGACGCGGCTTTTTGAACGGCAATGAGCGCCTTGACCTCGCCGATCAGCACATCACGCTGCGCGGGGTCCTGCAAGGTCTGCACGAGGTGCTGCAGATCGCTGTTGGAAGGCACGTCGGTTGTTGCAGCCAGAGCGGGCCTGGGCATGGCCGCCGCCAAAAGCAGAATGGCGAAAAGCCGGGCCAGGATGGTATTCATACTCTCTATCTCTCCGTTCCGTTCTGACTGAGCGGCCGGTTTCCACCGTGTCCAGCACGGTCCGCGCGGTGTGTGCTCCGGGAGAGCACTAATGTCAGGGACCGGGAAGATGTCGCGGCTCGGTCCCAGATTGTCAACCGCCGGGCCGCTGCTAAGTAAGCTGCCAAGTGACGATGAGCCAAACAACAAGGCCATTACTTTCCATAATATTGATTCTGCGTTTTTAGGCGCTGCAATAGAATGCCATTGTTTAGGCCGATGAGCCCAGAGTAAAATGCCAAGCTGGATCGCATGGTAAAGCGGTAACTTTGCTACTCTTATTGGCTTGCCTTGGTATCGTGGTCTTGCTCGAGCACATCGATCCTCATCTCTCACTATCCTGTGTGAAACTCCGGCTGCCCAAGCCGTGCTAAACGTGTGCTGCCCCCTGCCCTCCTGAGCGCATGGCTGCTGCCGTAGCTGGCAGCCATGCGCTCTATGTCATTGGAATCTCTTGCAAATGTCCATTTACAGGCGATCCTTGATGTGTAAAAATATTATACAATAATTTCAATGAGTTGTATTATGACCTTCTTAAAAACCGCCCCCACCTGCCCTCGCCTTATCGGCTATGCCCGCGTCTCCACCGGCGCCCAAGACACCGACCCGCAGCTTGATGAATTGCACGCCACTGGCTGCCACATGGTGCTGGAGGAATACGCCTCCGGTGACGACCGTGGCCGCCCCGTGCTGGCCCGGCTGCTGCGGGACATCCAGCGCGGCGAGACCCTGGTGGTGGTGCGGCTGGACCGTCTGGCGCGCTCCGTCAGCCACCTGCTCTCCGTTATCGATGTACTGGAAGCCAAGGGGGCCCATTTCCGCAGCCTGCGTGACCCCATTGACACCTCCACGCCGCAGGGCATGTTCTCCCTGCAGGTGCTGGGTGCGGTGGCGCAGCTGGAGCGGGCATTGATCTCCGAGCGCACCAAGTCAGGGCTGGATGCCGCGCGCAGCCGCGGTCGCATTGGCGGCAATCCCGGCCTGCGCGCTGGCGACAAGGAAGCCATCCGCAAGGCCCGCGCGGGCCGCGATGCCGTCTATCTCGAAAAACTCGCCAGCCAGCTCGACACCTGGCTGCCCACTGTCCGGCGAATGCGCCCGGAGCAGCCCTGGGGCGACGTGGTGCGGATTTTAAACCAGGACACGGGTAACAGCTGGACCGCCGCGTATCTGCGCCGGGTTGTGCAAAAGCTGGTGGCGGAAGGCTTGGCCGAGCCCGAGTTGCTGGACCGCGCTAAGCCCCAGCAAGGCAATGACCGCCTTGCCCGGCTCGTGGCCGGCATCGCGGCGGCGGCACCGGGGCGCACGCTCCAGCAGATCGCGGCGCAGCTGGAGGCGATGGGCGAGCGCACCCCACGCGGGGGCAACCGCTGGCATCCGTCCTCTGTGAAACACCTGCTGGACAAGGTCGAGGCGCAGGGTGTGAAAAGCCAATGGCAAGAATCCTCGCTGCCACGCTGATTCTGTTCGACGAATCCATCTCCGGCCCCGCGCGGCACCTGATGCTGGAACGCCGCGCTGGTGTTCCCCGGCGGGCGGGTGGCGGGCGGCGATCATGCCATCGCCGCCGCCGCGCCGCTTTAACCGCCGAGCTGAACCAGCACCCGCCGTGCCGATTGCACAGGTGTGCCCTCGGGCACGGGGGCCAGAGCCGGGGTGGAGCCAACAGAGCGGATCACGATTCGCTCCGGCGCCACGCCGTCCTGCACCAGCGTATCGGCGACCATCTGGGCGCGGGTTGCGGAGATATCTTCGTTGAGCTTGGCGCCGCCGACGCCGTCGGCTGCCCCGGTCACGATCACGGACTTATCCGGCGCCGCGTTCGCCGCCTTGGCCAACGCGGCGATAGTATTCTGCGCCGGGCCGTCGAGCGCCGCCGAGAAGGGCTGGAAGAACACCGGCGTCACGGAGCCAACTGTTTCAGATGCAGGCACCGAGGCACATCCGCCAAGGCCGGCCAGAACGCTTAAGATCAGTATTTTTTTCATTTTGCCTCCGAGAGTGCGGCGTTGCGTGGCCAACCCTGCACCGCCCGCCCCGGTTGATTTAGCCGCGATTTCCACCCGGTTGGCAACACGCCATGTTGCAAAACGGGAGCGATCCGGCTCTAACCGGGCTTTAATGGCAACGCTCAAACATCTGCTCGGGATCGAGGGTCTCAACCCCGTCACCGTAACCACCTTGCTCGACCTCGCCGAGAGCTACGCATTGCTCAACCGCTCGGGCAAAACCCAGCGTGACCTGCTGCGCGGGCACACGCTCATCAACCTGTTCTTTGAGGACAGCACGCGCACGCGCACCAGCTTCGAGCTGGCCGGGCGGCGCCTGGGCGCGGACGTGGTGAACATGTCCGTCTCCACTTCCTCCGTAACCAAGGGCGAGACCCTGCTGGACACGGCGGCCACGCTGAACGCCATGAATTGCGATCTGCTGGTGGTGCGGCACAACCGCTCCGGCGCACCCGCTTTGCTGGCGCAGAAGGTGGACGCCGCAGTGATCAACGCCGGGGACGGCACGCATGAGCACCCCACCCAGGCGTTGCTGGATGCCTTGACCATCCGCCGCCACAAGGGGCGCATCTCGGGCCTCACCATCGCCATCTGCGGCGATATCACCCACTCCCGCGTCGCCCGCAGCAACATCCTGCTGCTGACCATGATGGGCAATTTCGTCCGCCTCATCGGCCCGCCCACGCTCATCCCCGGCGGCATCGAGGCCTCGGGCGTCACCGTGTATCACGACATGGAGGAAGGGCTGAAAGGCGCGGACATCGTGATGATGCTGCGCTTGCAGAAGGAGCGGATGACCGGCGGCATGGTGCCCTCCTCCCGCGAGTTCTTCGCCTATTACGGGCTGGACCGGAAGAAGCTGTCCGTGGCCAAGCCGGACGCGCTGGTCATGCATCCCGGCCCGATGAACCGGGGTGTCGAGATTGACAGTGAGGTGGCGGACGACCCCACGCGCTCGGTCATCAAGGAGCAGGTGGAAATGGGTGTCGCCGTGCGCATGGCGGTGCTGGACACGCTGGCACGAGGCGGTAAACGATGATCACTTTATTCCGCAAAATTAAGTATTTGGATGAATCTGCTCAGAATTTGATTGAAGGTGAGGTGCTGGTTCAGGACGGCATCATCGCTGATCTCGGCCAGAATCTCGGCCGCCCGGATGGTGCCGCCATCGTCGAGGCCGAGGGCGCCATTCTTTCGCCCGGCCTGGTGGACATGCGCGCCAGCCTTGGCGAGCCGGGCTACGAATACCGCGAAACCATCACCAGCGCGGCTGAGGCCGCGGCGGCGGGCGGCATTACCAGCATCGCCGTGCTACCGGAATCCGCCCCGCCGATTGACGATCCCGCCCTCGTCCACCTCATCATCTCGCGCGGCACGGAAACGGGCAGCATCTCGCTTATCCCCTATGCCGCCGCCACGCGCGGACTGAAGGGTGAGGAGCTGGCCGAATACGGGCTGCTGAAGGCCGCCGGGGCCGTGGCGTTCACCGATGGCGGCAAGGCCATCGCCTCCTCCCGCCTT